>DVHC01000031.1 GCA_018712385.1 Candidatus Onthousia excrementipullorum
CCAGCGTTCATCCTGAGCCAGGATCAAACTCTCAATAAAAATATTTAAAAGTTTAATTATTATAATTTAATCCCGACAACTCAAAATTGACGTTTTGCTTAGTTTTCAAAGAACATTTTTGCTTTTCTCAAGCTGCGTTTTTAATATACCAAATTCTTTTTGATTTGTCAACACTTTTTTTAATTTTTTTATCGACTTTTTTCTTCGGTATATTTGACACTGACAATTAATGTCAACGCTCCTTCACTATATCAATTTAAAACCTTTTTGTCAACTACTTTTTTAACTTTTTTTAAGTTTTTTTTGTTGTCAATCAGCTCTAAATTTCAGTGACGTTTTCTAATATATCAGAGCTACTTCTAACTGTCAACACTTTTTTTAACTTTTTTTCAAGTTTTTTTATTAACATTGAGCTCTGAATTTCAGTGACGTTTTCTAATATATCAGAGCCACTTCTAACTGTCAACACTTTTTTTATTTTTTTTGTTATTTTCTAAATATAGGTAATATTTGACCCAGTTTTCAATGTCTTGATTGTTAAAATAATTACTTTTTGTTCTTATCTCATTTATTAAATCATTTAGCTGTTTTTTTATAATATAATCTATTTCTTTAGGATAATTAAATTTCTTTTTATGATAATTATATTCGTTTTTATCTACAACTTTAAAGCTGCCATTTGCAAAAACTTTAACATCTAAATCATAATCAATATATTTTATTGTATTTTCTTCTATTATTATAGGGCTTGCCATATTACAATAATAACATATGCCTCTTCCTTTATATTGACCAATGATATTGTACCACTTATGTAAGAAGAAAAATAATATAGCAGGTTCCTTTGTCTTCCATGTATGACCATCTTTTTCTGTTACTGTGGTGCAATTATTTGCAAATACTAAAACGCCTTTTTTAAAATCGAAGTTTAAAAGAGTCGCTTCATCCCAAGCTTTATAGATTTGGCCATTATGTTTATAACTATGAATTTGATATTTATGTCCTATTTTTAGTTTTTCCAATTCTAACACCTCCCTTACAAGCAAAAGAAGCAAGTGATGCTGCACTTACTTCTTACCAAAATACCTTATTCCCCAACATCCTATTATTAATAATATTATAGCAAGAGCAACCCAAAAGATAGGATCAGATGTGTATGGTGATAAAAAATCATTAATTTTTACAGTTAAATCATCTAATGTATCTTTTAAGCTTAGTATTTGCATCTTATCACTCATCTTTTCTATCTACTTCTTTTACTACTTTGGCAGTTTTAGTTCTTTTATTCTTGCCCTCTTTTCTATCAGTACTTATTTCAACACTAATATTACTACTTTTTCTTAAAATAAAACTATTAATTATATCTAAGACTGCATATATTATCATTAAAAGGCCAATAATTTGGGTTACTACCACGGCACTTGTAAATGGATTAAATAATATTACGACTCCACAAACTAAACATACTATTGCCATAATTAAGGATGGTAAGAAATATTTGTTATCTAAATTCTTCAATACAAGAGCTTGTTGTACTTTAAAAGAACTACTTATAATAACAGCAATGCCAACAACAATTGGAATAATACTACCAATAAACTCAGGTACTGTTACTAAAAATATTCCTGCTACTATACTTACTATACCATATACTATATTTAACTGTACAAAAATATCTTTGGAGCTGTTTCTTAAATAGTTTATTATAGCAATGACTCCTAAAGCGATTAGGACTCCTCCTACTAAATAGGAAATTCCTACTAGTGTTTCACTAGATTTTAAGAATAGTAAAAGACCTAATAGTAACAAAAATATTGAACTTAATAACGATGGCCAAATTACTTTTTTAATCTCTACTTTCATCTTTAACCTCCTCTTTGTTACATTGTACCACACTTTTAGTATCTTGACTAGGTTCGTTTTTAGCATCAGATTTTAAATCGTCCATATAGTAAACTGTACTAAGGTTTTCTGTTTTAGTTAGTCTTTCATATATTAGAGGTTTCTTACGGCCAAAGAATTTTAAGAATATTTCAAAATAAGCATAGATTAAAAAGAGAATATAAAATAACATTACAAGACCATTAATATGATTATTATAATTTATTACTATAGGCGGGCCAAAGACAATTAAGAAGTAAAGAATAATTTGTCTTAGAAAGATAGATAAATGTTTATATTTATTTTTACTATCTAATTTTATTTTTACAAGATATTTACCAAAGGTATAGCAAGTTATGGTAGGTAATATTATATAGTAGATTACAATGGAGATAACTAAAGGTATTATAAAATCATGAAAATTAGTAATAACTAGGACTATAAACATTAAGGTAGCAAAGATAAAGAGGTCTATTAGAAAAGCAAGAGAGCGTCTATAGATAGAGACAACTTTACCTCTTTTATAAGATATTTTATCTATTTCATCTCTATTAGGTAAAAATATTGTAATAATTGGGGTAATTAAGTAGCCTATAAAGCCTCCTAAGGTGTTAACCATTAAATCATCAACATCAAAAAGACGGTATGCTTTAGGATAGAGACCATATAATCCCGTTAATTGGGTTAGTTCGAAAAAGAGGCTTAAAAGAAAAGTATAAATTATAGTAGTATACCATTTTTTCTTAAAATAATATCTTAAATAAATACCAAATGGTATGGTAATAGCAATATTAAAGAGGGTTGTATAGACAATTGGTGATTTAAGAAAAGCAAGAATACCACTAGCAGATTTAAAAGCATCTATAAAGTCTCCTAGGAAAGCAAAAGGAATAAGCTGGGGTACTTTTGTAGGCATGGCTAAGACTTGTTCTTTACTAGGTAAGGGCAATATTACTAAAAAATAGGCTGTTAATAAGTAAAGGATAAAAGTATAAACAATACTACTTCTTATTAAAGGTACTGAACCATATTTATGATACTCTATTAAAAGATAAGGTAATGTGATTAAGAAAGCTAGTAAGGGAAAGATAAGAAAAGCAGTTTTTATTGATTCTAAATATACTTCCATAAATACTCCTAGAATAGCTCTAATACTTCATCAAGAGAAACTTTGCCATTAAAGTAGTCTGTTAGTTTTTCCAAAAACTCTGATGTTTGATTATTCTTTTCTAATAGTTTTGTTAAAGAGTTAATAGCAATACTTCCTTCAACAGTATAATGTTTTTTATAAACATCTGCTTCTTCTTTATTAGTATATAAAAGGACTCCATAACTATAATTACGACTAGTTTTACTATTACAAGTTAATAAAATATCCCCTAAAGCTCCATAACACGTTGCTGTTTTACTATCTCCTCCTAGTTTAGTTACTAAGTCTTTAGCAAAATTATAAACTTTAGTTAAATAATAAGCATTAGTAGAGTCTCCTCTATATTTACTACTGATACTTCCCATAAGTATTGCTAAAACATTTTTAATGACACCATATAACTCTAGTCCAATATAATCATCTATTACTTCTATTTCGACATTGGTATCTTTAAATAACTCTAACATTAACTCTTTAGTTTTTTCATCTTTTGTGCCAAGTGTTAAGCCGGCTTTACTATTAACGATAAGTTCTTTAGCAAAAGTGGGTCCTGCTAGATAAGAAACATGGCCCTTTAAATTTAATTCATCATAGATTTCTGTCATTAAGAAGTCAGTATTCTTTTCAAGACCTTTAGATACTAATATTACTCTACTATTATCTGTTAAATAATCTTTTATTCTAGTTAATACTTCTCTTACATGATTACATGGAATAGCCACTATGATTAAATCAGAGTTATTTAAGGCTTTTTCTAAATCCATTGTCACATCTAAATCACTTGCAAGTTCTATTCCTGTTAGAACTCTATCATAAGTATTATTATTAGTTATTTCTAGATATTCCTCTTCAAAAGCAGTCCAGAAAATAATATCGGCATTACTTCTTTCATGTAATAAATTACCAAGAGCAAGTCCAAATGCTCCTGTTCCTAAAATTGTTACTTGCATATAATCACCTTCATATTAATGATACTAATAACTTTACTTTTTGACAAGAAAAATAATCTTACTAATTTGTAAGACTACTTAATTTCTGTTCCTCCAAAGATTGAGATACCATTAATTGTTAAAGTATTACTTTTCTTTTTATCAGAGGAAAGTGTTTTATTCTCATTGCCTCCAAATAGAGCGAATGAGTTAAGTTTTACATTTAAGTTATCATTTACAAAGATACTAGTACCACCAAAGATAGAATAAGCATTAATTGTTATATCCCCTTTTGACTCTAAATTTCTTAAATCTAGGTCTACTCCTCCAAAAATACTATAAACATTAGCACCTTTAAAACTAGAGTCAGTTACTCTTTCTTCTAGACCACTAAAGATACCATAATAGTTTTTTAAGTTATCATCTTTTATTTTAAATACTTTTTTTACTTTTAAGCTCTCTATAATTATAAATATACCAATAATTATTAAAATTAAAGGGAAGAAGGCATTACTAAATTCTCCTCTTATAATATCTAGTTCATCTAATAGAAACCAAATTCCTAAATATAAAACAATAGTGTTTGCAAGAGTGAACTTTCTACCTTTTATAATATAGTATAGAGATGCTGCTATTAGTATTAAGGGAAAAATATAAGAAAAATTAATACTAAATTCGGGAGCAATTATTGATATTAAAAACAATGCTCCAATTAAAATAAATATTAAACCTATAACCATAATTACAACTCCTTGCCTTAATTATATAGAATTTAAATTTTATTATCAACTATTATGTATAATTTGTAAGTATTAGTAAATAATATTATTAGTCATATAACCAGTAGCTGTTTAGCCAAGCAGTTGTTAAAATTAATTTGAGGGCGATAAAATGAATAAAGATGGTATTGAGGTTAAAATTGGCGATAGTGCTTTTTACTTTAAACTTGGTAATTTACTCGATAAGAAGAAAATAAGTAAAAATAAACTTAGCCAAGATACAGAGACAGATTATAAAGTTGTTACCAGATATATTAATGGTGATTTAACAAGATTAGATATCAATATCTTAGAGCGACTTTGTAATTATTTAGACTGTGATATCTCTGATATTGTCGAACTTAAAAAGAATGTTTTTAAGTAAAAAAAGTTTAAGATTTAACTCTTAAGCTTTTTTCTTGGAATGAAATGCTCTATTCCTTTATATTTATCACGATGTTTAATATAGAAATAACCTAAAATAGAAAAGAATAAGGCTCCTATAAAGTTAACTATTAAATCTTCCATAGTATCTATTAGGCCTATATCTAGGTAACCATCAGGAATAGTTATAGTATCATTACCATAGTAAATAGTAGTTTTATTTATATCTTTAATTATCTTAGGGTCAAAAGCATTTGTGTTTGTTAAATTAACAGAAGATATCTTGTTTATAATAGTGTCTTTTTGCATATCAGTACTTAATAGGGAATCAGCAGTGTATTCGAAGAACTCCCATATTACTCCAACAGTCATGGAAAAACAAAAGGCAACTAAAGCGACAAAGATAGGACTTAACGCAATATGAACTTTATCAGTTCTATTTAAAATATCGATTAGAGAAAATCCTATTGCAGCGGCTAAGAAACCATTAATTGTGTGAAGAATTGTATCCCAGTTAGGAATAATATTATAGAAGTTTTGGATTTCTCCTAATATTTCTGCAGAGAAAATGAATAAAAGTATTATTATTTCTAAAACATTAGGAATAGTTACTTGAAACTTATCTTCTATAAAGAATGGGATGACAAATAAAACTAAAGTTAAAAGGCATAAGAAAACGTTATGATAATTACCAATAAATATTTCTCTTATTAGACAAAGGATAACTAAAAATCTTAAAACTGTATAAAAAATAGCGACTTTTTTATTTTCTTCTTCTTTATAATATTCTACTAGTCTCTTTTTAAATTCTTTCGCTTTTTTAAACATAATATCACCTTTATATAATTATAGAAGATATTTAAATTTGTGTAAAGATATGATACAATATGTGAAAAGAAAGGAGATGGGACTTATGAAGTTACCAATTGTAGCGATTGTAGGTAGGCCTAATGTTGGAAAAAGTACTTTATTTAATAAGATAGCTGGGTCTCGTATTGCTATTATAGAAGATGTTCCAGGGGTTACTCGTGATAGACTATATGAAGAAGTAAGTTATATGAATAAGCCTTTTTACTTAGTTGATACGGGAGGAATTGACCTTGCTAATGAAAAATTTAATGATGAGATAAAGATGCAAGCAGAGATTGCTATTAATGAAGCGGACGAAGTTATCTTTGTTGTAGATGCAAAAGAAGGTATTACTAGTAATGATTTAGTTGTTAGGGATATTTTAAGACGTAGTAATAAAAAAATAGTGGTAGCGATTAATAAAATGGATAATAAAGATAGTTATGATAATATATATGACTTTTATGAACTTGGTTTTGATAATTATATTCCTATAAGTGCTATTCATAATACAGGTTATATTGAACTTATGGATGAAGTAACTATGGATTTTAAAACTAAAGAAGAGAAAGAAGAAGACCCTAGACTTAAAATTGCTATCATTGGTAGACCTAATGTGGGTAAGAGTTCTTTAACTAATGCTATTTTAAATGAAGAAAGAGTCGTTGTTAGTGATGTAGCGGGGACAACAAGAGACTCTATTAATACGGTTTTTAAATATCATGATGAAGAGTTTGTTTTAATTGATACAGCAGGAATGAGAAAAAAAGGTAAGGTTTATGAAAGTGTTGAGAAGTATAGTTTATTTAGGTCAATGAATTCTATTGATAAAAGTGATATATGTCTTTTAGTAATTGATGCAGAAGATGGTATTAAAGAACATGACAAACATATTGCAGGTTATGCAATAGAACGTGGTAAAGGTTTAATTATCGTTGTTAATAAATGGGATGCAGTTAATGATGCTAACATATCTGAGTTTAAAAAACTTGTTAGAAGTGAATTTCAATTTGCTACTTATGCTCCTGTTGTGTTCTTATCAGCTTTGACTAAAAAAAGAATTCACACTTTAATGCCTGAAGTATTAAGGGTAAAAGAAAATATTAAAAGAGAGATTAAGACTAGTGTTTTAAATGAAGTTATTGAAGATGCTTATAGTTTAAACCCTGCTCCTAGTTATAAAGGTAAAAGACTTAAGATTTATTTTGTTAGTCAAACAGGAATTAAGCCTCCTAAGTTTACTTTTAGAGTTAATAGTAAAGGTTTAGTACATTTTTCATATGAAAGATATTTAGAAAATAAATTAAGAGAGAATTTTGAACTAGAAGGTACTCCTATTGTCCTTCAGTTTAAAAATAGAAATGGAGAGTAATTATGCTATTTAAAAGAGTTGACCCTAAGACTGAGTTAGAAGGAATTGATAGAGCGGTAGAGATTTTAAACGATAGATTTCAAAAGAAACTAATTAGTCTAGAAGAATTTAATAAGAAGTCACTTGAGTTTGGGAAAAGAAAAGCTAGGTGTCTTAAAAAATTAGAAAAAGGTAACAAAAAATATTAAACCTCATACTATAGAAGTAGGAGGTTTTCTATGTTTGGAGATAGTTTTTTTAAGAAAGTTGAACAAAAGACTAATGTTAATAAAGATACCATTTTATCTTTAGCAGACAAATTACAGAAAGGTAATATGAAAGATGAGAAAGTACTTTCAGAAGTAGTTGATGAAATTGCTAATATGACTGGGAAAAGTGTAAGTAATGAGAAGAAAGAAAGAATAATAAAAACGATTATGAAAGATGAAGTTCCTGATAATGTTGATAAAATGTTTTAAATTTTTTAAAAAAGTATGAATTTTGTAAATTGACCCTATTTTTGGAGGTCAATTTTTAATTTTCCCCTAGGGAATTTACTAAATTCAGGGCAAATTTTTCTCGAATTTACAAAATTCACTTTTTGCATTCATTTTCTTTATATGTTAGAGTTGTAGGCATCTACGTAGAAATATTATATTTGATTGGAGGAATTATATATGAATGATGAAATAATAAAGTTTAAAAAGGGGAAAACTTTAATAATGATTGCAGAAGGTGATCCTTTAGAAAAGGCAAGAAAGACCGACAAAGGTATTGATGTAAGTGATTATACTGAGCCAAGTGATGATAAAGTTAAGGAAGCATTAGATAGTTTGAAAGCAGATGGTATAGAAGACCTTTATCTATATTGTAGAAAAACTACTACGACAAATAATTGCAATAATCCAAAACTAGATAAGGCTTCTTACACAGAAGGACTTGATAGAGGTATTGATATTGGTCTTGATTTAGGTGCTAAAGAAAAAAGAGTATCTATTGCCAAGGCTATGATTGAAGATGATGTATCACTTAACAAAGTTGTTAAATATACGGGTTTAACTTTAGAAGAAATAGATGGTTTAGTTTCACTTTAATAGAGGCTTCTAATGGAAATTTTCAAAAGAAAACTTAATAAATCTGAAGATTTAAGTATTGAAGAAATAAAATCTCAATATTATGAGAAAGGCTATGATGATGGGATAAGTGATGGAGACTATGATGCTAGAATAGATATTGCTAAGTCACTTCTTAAAACTAAGCTTACAAAAAATGAGATAATTAAAATTACAGGGATTAGTCCCCATGTATTAAAAGACTTAAATTCGTAAGACAACTTTTAATTAAAGCTTTTATAGTCTTTATAATATACTTTTTATTAACATCATCTAGTTTATAAATAGCGATTAAGATATTAGGAAGTTTAACTATAAAGTTCTTAGATATTTCATCTAGAGTTGTTAAGTTAGTTGATTTTAGCACTGTAAAAAGAGAGTCTATAAAGATTTCTCTTTCTTTTTTTGATAGACTGCTTAAAAAGTCATTTATAACTTTATTAGTAAAAACTGTACCATCTGATAGTTTTTTTAAGATTATAAAATTATTTTCATTAATAAGCCAAGAGAAAGGGTCATGTTCTAAGATACCTCTTGCACTACTTTCAATTATTTTATAGTTTTCATTAGTATATAAAAGCATACCAATAATAGATGAAGAGGGAACTATTTTCTCTATTTTGTCTTTAATATTTTGATAGTTTGATGTAGTTAAAAACTCTTTAATAAATCCTGGGCCATCATGAGAGTATATCTTTATTATTCTAGTAGATAAATTATTAGATAGATTACATCCTGCATAGACAGCAAGGTTACCTCCTTTAGAGTGCCCTCCTATATAGAACTTTCTTGGTATTAGTTTAGTTACTTTCTCTACATAGTTTAAGGCTTCTTTTTGGGCAGGGACTGGTAACATAAAGGCCATATTAAAGTCTTCTTTCCAGCCTGTAAGGGTAGAATCTGTTCCTCTAAAAGAGATATACATAGTGTTATTTGGAAGTAAGAAAGTAACAGCAGAGAATTGTTTTTCTATTAAATCATTAGTATCTTCTACATAAAAACATGACTCAATATCTTTATAACGATTACTTGTTACTACTCTTTTAATAAACTCCCTATTCTTTTCTACTTTTGTGGTCTTAGATATATCTAAATCTTTTAACCTTGTTAAAGTATTAGGAAAATGAAAATAAGATAGATATGCTAGTATTAGACTATCTATACTATTAAAAGAAGATTCTTTAAAAGTTTTATTATTATCTTGTAAATAATCTAAAAAGTTTTTCAAAATTACTCCTTTCTTTCATAAAAACAAATTTTATGAATAATATTTATTAGAATAAAAGAAGAAAGAAGGCTGTGATGTTTATGGAAAAAACGGAAATCATTAAGAATATTGCTTTAAGAAGTGGTGGTGATATTTATTTAGGAGTTGTTGGGGCAGTTAGAACTGGGAAAAGTACTTTTATTAAGAGAATGGTGGAAACTTTAGTAGTTCCTTATATTGAAGATGAGTATGAAAAGAAAAGAACACTAGATGAGATTCCTCAAAGTGCTCAGGGTAAGACTATTATGACAACAGAGCCTAAGTTTATTCCTAATCAAGCTGCTAAAGTTAATATTGATGATTTTAGTTGTAATATTAGATTAGTTGATTGTGTTGGATATGTTATTCCTAATGCTAAAGGAGCTAGTGATGATAATGGTCCAAGGATGGTTAAGACTCCTTGGTATGATGAAGAGATTCCTTTTGTAGAGGCTGCAGAAGTTGGTACTGAAAAAGTTATTAAAGACCATTCTACGATTGGTATTGTGGTTACGACTGATGGTTCTATTGGAGAGTTTAATAGAAGTGACTATTTGGAGGCAGAAGAGCGAGTTATTGAAGAGTTAAAGGCTATTGGTAAACCTTTTATTGTTATACTTAACACGACTCATCCTACTCTACCTGAAACGGAAAGACTTGCGGAATCTATTAAAGAAGCACACAATGTTCCTGTTTTACCTATTAATGTAGAGGCTATGAACGAAAGAGAAATGATTAGTATTTTAAGAGAAGCTTTATATGAGTTCCCTGTCTTAGAAGTTAAAGTTAATATACCTGAGTGGATTGCCATATTAAATGCTAATAATCCTATTAAACGTAAATATATTGATGTTATCAGAGAAAGTGTTATGGAAGTTGATAAGTTAAGAGATATTGAAAAGATTACTGACCACTTTAGGAGTAATGATGTAATAGAGAAAGCTTATTTATCTGATGTTTCACCTGCTACTGGTATTGTTACTATTAATTTAGAGGCACCTAGTTCACTATATAGTGATGTCTTAAGAGATATTATTAAGATAGATGTTACTAGTAAAGCGGGATTATTATCACTATTCCAAGACTATGAAGAAGCGAAGAGTGAATATGACCAGATTAAATATGCTCTAAAGATGGTTAAACAAACTGGTTATGGTGTTGCTACTCCAACGTTAGCTGATATGAAACTTGATACTCCTGAGATTATTAAACAAGGTCCTAGATATGGAGTTAAACTTAAAGCTGTCGCTCCATCTATTCATATGATAAGGGTCGATGTTAATTCTACTTTTGAACCGATTATAGGTAGTGAAGTACAAAGTAAAGAGTTAATTGATTACTTAATGAGAGATTATGAAAATAATCCTAGTGAGATATGGAAAAGTGAAATATTTGGTAGAAGTTTAGATAATATTGTTCAAGAAGGAATACAAGCTAAGATTAATTCTATGCCAGATAATATTAGATATAAATTACAACAAACGTTAACTAAAGTAGTTAATAAAGGCTCTAACAATATGATTGCAATAGTTCTCTAACTGAGAACTTTTTTTGTATCTATATCTATATTAGAATGTTCTATTAACTTTAGATATTCTTTTAGACTTAGAGTATCAACATCTATTTTACTTTTATATTCTCTAAATTCTGTTTCATCTATTAAGTTTAGATAGACTTTTATCTTATCTTTAATAATTACTCTTAAATCTACTTCTTCTGAGAAATCAAAGGTATCTATTTTTTCTATAGAGATAATTGTCCCTACAATATCATGATGATAGACATCTACTTCATAAAAGCCTGGTTCTAAGAGATGATATTTATGATTATATTTTAAGAAGATATGTTTTATTTTAGTAATTATATCACTTTCTTTTAGACTTTTTAAATTAAGCGGTAATATTAAATAATATAAGGTATCTGATTTAATTATTAGTTTCATTAAACTTCACCTATTATAGAGTATGAAAAAAGACTTAAATCGTGTCGACGCTTAAGTCTTCTAATGTTTTATGAATTATATCTTTACCTTCTTTAGTTACACTGGAGAATATAACTAAGTCATCTCCTACTACTAAATCAAGGGTATCAGTGATTTGTTTTTTGCATTTATCTTTTTTACTGGCTCCTATTTTATCGGCTTTAGTAGCGACGATAGTTACAGGAAGATTATAGTATTTTAAGAAGTTATACATCAAGACATCATCTTCAGTTGGTTTATGACGAAAGTCTACTATCATAAAAACTCTTTTTAGTTGTTTTCTAGTCTCTAAGTATTCTTCTATCATTTTACCAAACTTTTCTCTTCTTTTTTTACTAACTTCAGCATAACCATAACCTGGTACATCTATTAAATAGAAGTCTTTATTTACTTCATAGAAGTTAAGTGTTTGGGTTTTTCCAGGATGAGATGAAGTTCTAGCAAGGTTTTTTCTTCCTAAAAGTGTATTGATAAAACTACTTTTACCAACATTACTACGTCCTACTAAAAGGAATTCGCTTTTCATATCTTCAGGATACTGACTACGACGGGTGGCCATAATTTTAAGTTCTGCACTAGTTATTTTCATTTTTACTCATCTCTTTCTTTATATAGTTTTCTGTTGCATAATCTATATCTGATATTAAGGCTTCAGCTTCATCAATGGATGATAGCCTGGCTCCACTTGCCATAGCATGTCCTCCTCCATTATATTTTTCGGCTATTTTATTAATCTCTGGTCCTCTACTTCTGATATTAACACGAACATTATTATTTTTAACATCTTCGGTTACAATAATCCAAACTAAGACTTCATCTATAAAGTTAAAGTTATTAATCATATTACCTGCTGAGGCACTATCAGCTTTAAATTTAGTAATAATATCATTAGTTAAGATGATATAGGCAACACCATTTTCTGTTACTTTCATATTTAAAGAGATATATCCTTCTAGTCTAACTTCTTTTAGTGGTCTTAAATAAAGATTTGTATAGATACTAGATAGTTTTAAAGGATATTTAGATAAATAAGTACTTACAAGACTAAAGGTTTTAGAGGTGGAACTATCAAATAGAAATCTATTAGAATCTGATACTAGTCCATAATATAGGAGTTTAGCTATCTCACTATTACATTTTAATTTAGTATTAAGTAATAATTCCATTAATATTTCACAAGTACTACTGGCACTATCATCAATATATTCTAGGCCTCCAAAGTCTTCTATAAAAGGGTGATGGTCTATTTTAATAGTCTGTCTTGCTTTACTATAGTCTTTATAGTCTATTCTTTTCTTATCAGGAGTATCTAGAACAATTAGAAGAAAATTATCAAATTCTTCTAGTTTATCAAGACGGCCCATATAAGAAAATTTTGAAGAGCCATTTCCTACAGCATAGACATTCTTTTTAGGAAAGGTTAATTTTATAGACTCTTTTAGGGCAAGCTGACTCGCTAGGGCATCAGGGTCTACTCCTATATGTCTTGCAATTACAATAGTATTATATTTTTTTATCTCTTTATATATTTTTTTAAACATAACTTCATCCAATCTAACTAATTAATTTAAGAGTATCTAGGGCAATCATAAGCTCTTCATCTGTTGGAACTACATATACTGGGATAGTAGAGTCATCACTACTAATCTTTTTAAACTCGCCCATTACTTTATTTGCTTCAGCATCTAGTTTTACACCAAGGCAAGCTAGGTTCTCGCAAACTTTCTTTCTAAATGGCTCACTATTTTCTCCAAGTCCTGCTGTAAAGCAAATTACATCAGCTCCTCCTAATAAAACATAGTACTGGGCAATATAGTTAGTAACAGTTCTTGTGTATTTTAAGAAGGCACGTCTTGCTTTCTTTCCTTGTTCATCATCACTTTCCATAGCACTTACAATATCTCGCATATCACTACTTATTTCACTAAGTCCAAGTAGTCCTGATTTTTTATTTAATATGTCTATTACTTCTTTAGCATTTAATCCTTCTTGTTCCATGATATAGGTAATAATAGAAGGGTCAACATCACCAGAACGTGTTCCCATCATTATACCTGCTAGGGGAGTAAAGCCCATAGATGTATCCACACATTTACCATCTTTAATAGCCGTAATAGAGCCACCATTACCAACATGACAACTGATTATTCTTAGGTCATCTCGACCAAGTTTTTCACTAATAGTTTTGGCAATGTATCTATGGCTAGTTCCATGAAAACCATATTTTCTAACACCATGTTCTTTATACCAAGAGTATGGTACTGGATATAGATATGACTCTTCATCCATAGTTTGATGAAAAGCAGTATCAAATACTCCTACCATAGGAACATCTGGTAATACTTCCTTAAAAGCTTGTATTCCTAGAACATTAGCAGGATTATGTAAAGGAGCAAAATCTTTAAAAGCGATTAAGTCATTAACTACCTCATCTGTTATTAGACATGAGGCTTTATACTTATCTTTACCATGAACTAAACGATGTCCTACTCCATCTATTTCATCTAATGATTTAATAATATTAAGACTAACTAGTTTATCTAATAAAATCTTAACAGCATCCGTATGAGTTGCAAGTTCTGCTTCTGTTTTTATTTTCTCACCATTATACTTAATAGTATAACTACTTCCATCTATACCAATACGTTCAAATAGTCCTGAAGCGATTACTTTTTTATCGTCCATATCGAAAAGACTAAACTTCAAAGAACTACTTCCTGCATTAATAGATATTATTTTCATATATATTCCTTCTTTCTTTAAATCTACTAGTATTATACTATAGATTAAGGATTTTTCAAAGTATTAGGCAAGAAAGTTCATTATAAGAGCCGTTATTAAATCCTTTTCTTTAGGATTTGATTCTGCTATTAAAAGAGTTAAGGCAGTTAAAGTGTTATTATCAATTACAAGAGCATTATCTTTATAGAGCATATTATAGTAGTTTAGAAAGTAGATAAACATAGTTGCCGCTATACGTTTATTACCATCTATAAAGGCATGATTTTTAACTGTCAGATATAAGAAGTTAGCAGCTTTTTCTTCAGTAGTTTTATATAATTCTTCTCCATCAAAAGTCTGATAAATAGTATCTATAATATTCTTAAACCCATTATCTCTTTCTAAGGCAAAGATATCACTACTTTCATTAAATTTAAGAGTATTTATTACATTCATACATTCTTCATAATCTATCTTTTTTAAGCTCTTATTAGTTCCTTTTATTTTAAGAGTTTTATGGTCATAGTCATCTAATAAATCTAAAGCTTTAGTATATGATGTTATTACTTTTAATACACCTTTAGCATCCTTATCTCCTAGTCTATCATCTAGTCTATTTGCAATATCTATTAGTTCAATAGTTTTTTCTAAAGCTTTAAGTCTTTTCTCATTAACAGCATAACCCTTAATTAGATAATCTTTTAATATTTTATTTGCCCATTTTCTAAAGGCAACACCATTTTTTGATTTGACTCTATAACCAACACTTATTATTACATCTAAATTATAATAATCAATATTTCTTGTAATTTCACGGGTACCTTCTTTTTGAACTGTTGCAAATTTTGCAACAGTTGAACTTCTATCTAATTCTTCTTCAAAAGCATTCTTAATATGTCTTGATATAACAGACTTGTCTCTATCAAATAAAGTTGCCATTTGGTCTAAACTTAGCCAAACAGTCTCATCTTTCATATTTACTTCTAATTTTACATTTTGATTTTCAAAAATAACAATTTCATTTTTCATTTATTTATCCTCCTCTATTTTATTTATTAAATTTCTCTTTTTTATTAGTTTTTTAAGTGAATCTTCTAAGGCTTTAATTCTCTTATCGTGTTCTAATACTAAGTTATTTATGTATTTCTGTTCAAGCAAATTATATGATACATATTTTCTCACCGCTACGAAAGCATTTATTATTTTTATACTAACTTCTGTTGCAACTTTAGTTTTAAGTATTGTCGCTAAAAGCAAAACTCCTTCTTCTGTAAAAACTCTTATATTATATCCTCTACTTCCATGCTCGTTTAAATTTGAGGTCGCAATTTGCGACCTCAAGATTTCAATGTCGCTATCATCTAAAATCCAACTAAATCTTTCTGGAAACTTTTCTGTGTTTCTATATACTGCCTCATTTATTCTTTTTGTTTCTGTTTCGTAAATCCTTGCCAAGTCACTATCTAGCATTACTTGCTTACCTCTTATTTCATATATCATATCCTCTATTTTAATATCTTCTTTTGCAACAACTTCATTCATTTATCAGTTCCCCTTATCTATTTCTTTTATTTTATTTATTAGAGTATTTTTTACATCTTCATCTCCTATTAAGGTAATAGAAAATGTTTTATAACCTATTCTATTTATACTGGCCCCACAGTGGTAGATAATCTCATCATCTAAGATAAAGTACCTATCATGAAATGTATTATTATATATAACAGTTAGGTCATTATATTGTTTATTGTATTTTTCAACATCTTGTTTAGTAAGTAGATTATTAGGTTTAGTTATAATTATTACTTCTATCTTTAATCTTTTTACAATATCTAGTATTGTATTGTCTGCATAAGCATCTATTATTACAAGTCTCTTATTAGCACTTTTAAATATCTCTTGTATTTTAGAATAAGCATCATAAATCTGGCCGTTAAAATAGATTTCATTAACTTTTTTCTTTTCTTCTATTTTTTGAAACGAACCTTTTAATAATTTAATTTGACAATCATGTTCTAGCACCATATTATTTATATATTTTTGTTCAAGCAAATTTGTAGAGATATATTTTCTCATAGTTACAAAGGCTCTCATAATAGCAACACTCATCTCTGAAGCAATATCTGTTCTAAGAACGGTAGCTAACATTGCTACACCTTGCTCTGTAAAAACATAGGGTAGTTTACGAATTCCTCCATAGTTATTCCAACTTGAAGTCCCAATTTGGGACTTCAAGTTTAAGAATTCTTCTGTTTCTAGCTGAAAATAAAAATCATTAGGGAATCTATTAATGTTCCTTTTTACTGCTTGATTAATTGTTTTTGTCCCATTAGCACATTCATATAATATTGCCAAGTCACTATCTAGCATTACTTGCTTACCTCTTATTTCATAAATCATATCTTCTATTTTTATATTTTCTTTTGTAACAACTTCATTCATTTACTAATCCTCCGAAAGCATATTTTAATAACTAGTTATTGGTTATTACTCTATAGTATTTATGTTCGAAAGTCAAGCAAATAATGTTAAAAATATGTTACGAATTTTCGTAAATATTATGATACACTTACTACATAAGGATATTTACGAAAATTCGTAATAAATAAAATAACTTGCTATTAGCAAGTTACTTTATTATTTAGTTAAATTATAGGTATCTTTAGCAATTACAAGTTCTTCATCTGTCGCTAGAACATAACTAGCGATAGATGATTTTTTAGTAGTAATTAAGCCTTCTTTATCTTTTCTAACAATTGTTTCTTCATTTAGTTTCTCATCTACTTCTACACCAAGTGGTTTTAATTTATTAAGTACTTCTTTTCTTATAATAGGGTCATTTTCACCACCACCTGCTGTAAAGATAATAGCATCCACATTACCTAGCTTTAAGAAGTACTTAGCAATATATTCGGCAATGCGTTCAGTATACATATCTATAGCAAGAACTACTTTACTATCTTTAGCGATGAAAGCTCTATCTATATCTCTTAAGTCACTCATACCGGCAATACCTTCAAGACCACTCTTTTTATTTAATAAGTTATCTACTTCATCATAAGACATTCCAGTTTTTTTCATAATATAGCCTATAATACTATAGTCTATATCACCACTACGAGTTCCCATCATAATACCAGCATTAGGAGTAAAGCCCATTGATGTAGCGATACATTTACCCTCTTTAACAGCAGATATACTAGCACCATTACCTATATGACAGATAATTAAATTACCATCTTTACCTAATA
Organism: Candidatus Onthousia excrementipullorum; assembly: GCA_018712385.1. Taxonomy (GTDB): domain Bacteria; phylum Bacillota_I; class Bacilli_A; order RF39; family UBA660; genus Onthousia; species Onthousia excrementipullorum. The sequence continues at coordinate 17,614 of DVHC01000031.1, forward strand.
TATCTTTCATCCTTGTAGTTATATATTGATGAGAAAGTCCATGGAATCCATACTTTCTAACATCATATTTAACATACCATTCATAAGGTACTGAATATAAGAATTCTTTTTCCTCAATAGTTTGATGAAAAGCCGTATCAAAACAAGCAACCATAGTAGCATTAGGTATAGCTTTAGAGAAAGCTTTAATACCTACTATAGCAGCAGGGTTATGAAGGGGTGCTAAGTCTTTAATTCTTTCTATTTCATCTAGTACTCTATCTGTAATAATAACAGAGTGAGAATATAAAACTCCTCCATGAACAACACGATGTCCAACTGCTTTAATATCATCTAATTTCTTAACAATACCTTTTTCCACAAGTTCTGTTAATAAAATATTAACAGCTTTCTCATGACTATCAATTTCTTCTTTCTTATAGATTTTTTCATCATTGACTCTAATAGTATAATCACTGTCTAAAGAGCCTATTCTTTCAAAACTTCCTTTTGTAATTACTTTTTCACTTGGCATATCATAAAGTCTAAACTTTAAAGTACTACTGCCAGAATTAACAGCTAATAATAACATAATATCTCTCTCCTTTAAATTATTATACAATAATAATTTAAAAAGAACAAAAGCTTTTTAATCAGTTATATGAAAGACAATACTACCACTTAATTTATTTTTAAAATAATCTTTCTTAAACCAGTTTAATAAACATACTATCTCTGTTTGGTCTTCAAAGTCTACTTTATTTATATCAAGAAATAGCATTATGCCTTGTATGTCAAAATTATAATCTCGCCAATTTGAAAATTCTCTTCTTAATAGTGGAGAAAATCCATACCAACTTAAATCTTTACTTTTGAAATCATTACTATTAGCATTTTCCCCTAATTCTACTATATGTTTATTACTATCTTTTATTTCTGTTATAGAAATAGGCCACTCTTCATCAGGTTTATCTTCATCTAAGTATTCATCATCATATGGCATAAAATGTAATAAAAAGAAAGAGTTATTTAATTCTCTACATAAATCATGGATATTTTCATCAAATACATCTTTTTTTATTTTCAAACTAATTAAGTTTTCCTCTTCCATAACATTATATAAATCTAAATCAAATATTTTACCAACAGATTGTTTTAATTTATTTAATTCTTCTTTTTCAAAAGGTTTATCGTTTCTCTTTTCTATTATCATTGATGTAGCAACAGCACAGCTTAAATATCTTCCCATTTTTTCTCCTCCTTACATTAATGTTGTTATTTGTTTCTTAGATAACCCTGTCGCTTTCATTATATCTTTAACAGATAAATTCATTTTAAGAAGATTCTTTGCAATAGATTTTGCTTTCTCTTTAGACCCTTCTTTTCTTCCTTCTTTTCTACCATCACTTCTTGCAGAATTTACTTCTTTTCTATGTACGATTTCTGCATCATAGTACATACCAAACTCATCATCTAAGCCTAATTGTTTTAATTTTTCCATAATCATCTTTCCCTCCTTTAAATCTCCTACTATTCTTTCCATTTCTTCATAAGACTCTGCTGTTAACATTGATAAATATGTTTCATATTTATTTGTACCATCATAGACAATGCCTTTATACTTTTGTAAATCAATGGTAATTATTCTTACATCTTTTAGATAAGATTTAGATTTATAATCTTCTAACTTATAATCTTTTTTATTCCATTTTTTTACTTTAGCATTTTTTATCTTATTATTTAGATTTATTTGCGTAACATATCTATGATAATACTGTTCTCCTTGTAAATAACCATTACCTGCCATTCTTAGAGCATATTTAATGTTTTTTATCATAGTATGAACATGAACATCTTGATTAAATTCTAAGTTAACAAGTCTATTCTTATTAAGAAATATTGTATCTGCTCTATAACCTTTAACCTTATTACCTGTATTAAGTTCATTATCTATTGCCGTATAAGTCTTTAAATCAATACCAGTTGCGAATTTAATAAAATCCTCATAAAACCATTTATAATGGTCATCTTTAACTAAAGCTTTAGCAGTTGTATCTGCCATTAATGATATAAATCTTGGTACTTTATTCATAAGATGCCTCCCTTCTGCAAGTGTTATAGCATAGTCTATAAATGATTGCAAAAAGGCAATTTTTAAAATTCAAAGAAAATATCCCTTCAATATTTAATTTTCCCTAGACGAATTTTAAATATTCATATCAAAAGATGCTTGAATTTTAAAAATTCATACTTTTTTTAAAAATTTCATTTTCTCTCCTTTCTCCATCTTTTTTTAAAGTCTCCCATTCATCTATAAAGTATCATAATAGATAATATTAGTCAATAGTTATTTTTCATATTTGAAACAACATTTAATATTTTTCTTAAGTAATCTTCTTCTAGTCTTACTAATAATTCTTCTAGATATTTTATTGTTTTTAACTTTATAATTAATACCTAAAAAGGTAAATCCTTCAGTACTTTTATATATTTTAGTTTTATTATTAAACTCTAATAGATAATCTCTATTAACAATAGATTCTAATATACTTAAAATATCTTTTAATCTTTCTTTACTACTTTCTAAAATAATACCATCGTCCATATATCTAATATAGTATTTACAACCTAACTTTTCTTTAATAAAATGATCTAAGTCATTAAGATAGAACACTGCAAGGAACTGAGAGGTATAGTTACCTATAGGTAGGCCTGTGTCTTTTTTGTAGAATGTATTCATTCCTAACTTACTAATAGTATTATTTATATAATCATGATTAGTAGTATTTAAGATTTCTTTGATTAATAATAAATCTTCATTACTTAAGTATTTACTTAGCTTTTTAAGTAATACTTTATGATTAATATTATAAAAATACTTACTAAAATCAAATTTAAGGATATAGAAAGTACTAGATTTATTTTTAATCTTAACAAGATATTTATCTAACAAATATCTAGCGTAACTAGTACCTCTACCAACTCTAGTTGCACAGTTACTATCTATTAAGTATTTATCTAAAGGTAGTAAAACTTTTTTACAAATAACATGATTAACTATCTTATCTTCTAGAGTACTACTCATAATAAGACGTTTCTTTTTCTCTGTTATCGTAAAGATATGATAATCACTATAAGAATATTTACCACTATTAATTTTATCTACTAAGATATTACAATTACTATAATAATTCTTTTCAAAAAGATATAGTTTTCTCTTATTTCTAATAGACTTTCTTATTTTTAAGTAAGCATCACTAATATCGCTTAACTCTACTTTCACTTTTAATCCACCCATATATTAATTTAGTAATAGTAATATATTTCTTACTAATAGAAATATACTTATCTTTAGATATCTCTTTATAAGTATAAAGCTTATAATAGTAATAATCTAATAGTTTAACTTCTACTAACATTTTTCTTTGAATATAGATTCTTTTAGGTCTTTCTAGGGTATTAGTATAATATAAGTAATAAAGTAATTTATAATTAGAGTCTATAATACTGTTCTTAGTAGTTTTATATTTATTATTAATATTTAAGACTACCCTTTCAGTAATAATATCTATTTCTTTAATTTTATTTTCTAAAACAAAGTTACTCATAGAACTTCTCCATTTTAGTAATAATCTCTTCAATATTATCTAAATATAAACAATTCTTTAAGTTAGTAGATAATTTATCTATTCTATAAGATAACTTACCATATTCTAGATATTTAGAATATTTATTATCTTTAAAGGTAACAACATCATCATAGAAATAATTAATATGACATTTATTAAGTAAATGAATTAATTTACTCATTGAATTTCTTTCTATATAAAATGTTTCTTTATATGGTCTATCTAATAGATAACTAACAATATAACTATCGTTCTTATTTACGTAAATCATTAATCCTTTACGCATGAAATAGACTAAACTATTATTCATATATTTATCACTATCCTATCTTTTCCTTAACATAACAAAAAAAATCAAGCATATTTGTAAATTTATGTAGTTTACATAAATTTACTATTATACTTGATATAAACTATTGGCCTAACCTTGCCTTTAGTTTTATAAGGTTAGATAGTGTATAAATAGTTTCATAAATATTTACAATTCTATTATCTATCTAATCTTTAGTGTTTAACACAAGGAAATTACCTGTTCCTTTTATCTATACTATATAAGTTATACCTATAATGCTAGGTTTAAAAGGAAATGCCGAGCGCCGTTCGCGTTCGAAGGACTATTGTTGTTCGTATTGCCGTTGTTGTTCACGTTACGCACGTTAGACGAAGACTTTGGTAACTCCCTACTATAATTTATTTAAACTAATTATAGCCAAATTTAATTAGTCAGTAATCTAGGAAATACATTTTCTAGATTACTGACATCTAACTTCCTAGAGTCAGAACGAACGGCTCAGATTTGGTACCTGTTCCTGATGTTATCTGCACGTTAGATTTTAGATTCATGGATGGGCGAACCCCGAGCGCGCTCGAAGGACTATAGTAGTTCGCATCGCCGTTGTCGTACACGTGACGCACGCGAGACGAACTATATGGTGTTAATGTCCAATAATAAGTATTATTACCATATCTGTCAAATTGGCCTGACATTAATTCTCCATAACGAAGCAATCCTACTTTAGCATCTGTAGTTGTAGTATATCCTGACATACTAGTATCTGTATATTTGGATAATTTATATGATTTTCGACCTCCTACTGTTCCTAAATACCAAGTTGTACTATCTTCTATCATATTACTATATGTACTGTCAACATAACTTGTTAAATATTCTCCATTTAAGAATGTACCTATTGTATTTGTACTTGAAAATGCTGTATTACTTCCAAAGGCACTTGTTATAAACTCCCCAGAACTTTTTAGTGGTTCGGCACTTACTATCTTTGTTCCTGTTCCATTTTCGTGGCTTACTATCCTGTATAGATTATTCTCACCACTTCCGAAAGTTATATATTCACCGCTATATCTACTTGAAAGTAATGTTCCTGAAAGTTCTGCATCATTATCTCCGTTTAAGCGATATGGATTATCTATCGTTCCATCTCCATTTACGATACGAACGTTAGATTTTAGATTTATCGATGGGCGAACCCCGTACGCGATCGAAGGACTACCTTTGCCCGCATTGCCGTTGTAGAGCACGCCATGCACGATAGACGAACTATATGGTGTTAGAGTCCACCAGATAAGTCCATTATTTAAATAACCATTTGTTTTTCCATTATTACTAGACTGATATTCATACATATTTAAAAGCCCTACAGATGTCGTTACCGTTGTTGTCCCATTTGGTCTTTGTATGCTTCCTAAAGAAGTGTTATCTTGTGTTGCATCCCATGTAGCATCTGTTACAATAAAATTCTCATAATCTCTTAAATTACCTAAGAAGCCATCTACGGTTGTATCATTTAACCAGTCTTCCATATAACTGCCTTCAAAAGCTGTACTTCCACTTGAATAATTAATTGTACTTATATTCCACTGAGTTACTAACTTAGTTGTCTTTGCTTCATTATTTACAGACACCGCTCTCCATAACTTTCCACTATACCAAATGTAATTATTAGGGTCTGTTCCTGTTATAAATGTATCTGTTCCATCATCATATGTGCTTCCATTTGGTCCTTGGTCATCCAATACTACATCACTTACTGGCTCACCTTGGGTGTTAACTCCATTTACTACTATCTTACCATGATAATGTTTATTTAAAACATCATTTCCTACTCCTTCTCTTATCCAGACATATAGAGTATATGTTACACTTCCTCCTGCTTCTAATGATCCTGTCGCTATTTTATAGTTAGAACCTGCTAGCGATGATAAATTAGCAGGACTTCCAGTATCTAGCTTATATCTTATATAATCTTTATTTAATTGATTACCTGAACAATTATCTTGATTTATCATATCAGTATCATCTTGGATAAATACTTCATAGTCTGCTGTTAGACTTCCTGTATTTGTTATTGTAAATACATATGGTGTTAATTTTAATCCTTCTTCATCACTCATAGGGTACTGTCCTGTTAAATCAATAGTATTACTACTATCACTTCCAAAGTCTATATTAAGTGTTCCTACTTTAATAACATTATAATCTTCTGACTTTGATACTGATGTAAAAACAGCATAAGCACTTCCTAGTGAGATTATAGTTACTCCTAATATTGAAAATAATGTTACTAGTAATTGCCTTTTAGCCATTTTAGTAAGTGCTACTTCTTTGAAATTATATTCTTCTATCTTGTCTTTTGTTATTTTCTTTTTATTATTAAATCTCTTCATTATAATCAACACCCTATCTTTAGTTATAGTATAACAAATATTGTAGTAGTAATCTAGTATTTTTTGCAATTTTTATTTGTCGTTTTACTGCAGCAAACTAAAAAGATAGGCTTTATCAGCCTACCTGCTAAGTTATATTACTTATTTATTAGTATAACTTCCACTAACTTGATTTAATCCATTTTGTACTAAACGTCTAGTGATTTCTACCACTGTTTAAACCGTTAGCACGGCTAGTAGCATCTGGTCCTAAATTAACACCAAATTCGTTAGCTATTTCATATTTCGTTTTATCAATAGCTTGTTTTTTCAAAATTTTACTGCAGTTTTACTGCAGCTTTACTGCAGTTTTACTGCAGTTTTACTGCAGTTTTCATTTTATTACCCATTGAGATTTTTTGTCTGTTCCTATATTTTCTATTAAATTATTCTTTCTTAAATATGCTAACATGTATCTTATTTTATTATTCAAATCTTTAGAATTATTTACTTTTAGTACAGGTGCTAGAAAATTATTAATTTCTTTTCTAGTAACAATACCATTTTCTTTAATGAAATTATATAGTTTTTCTTTGTTTTCATCTAAATGTAAATTATGTTCTTGTTCTAATGATACTTTATTTGTTTCTAAAGGTACTATTACTTTAAAGACATCATCATCTTTAAAACTAGGAATCCCTCCTGTATATATTTTATTATATTTAGTTATTTTCTTTATACCTGATCCTAACTCATCTGCTAAACCTATTTCTTTAAAGAAATTAGCTAATTTCGGATTTTTAGGATAAGGTGTATAGTTATATAAATCTATATAACCAATGTTTTTAGGCTTATTGGCATTTTCTGTAATTATAGCATCTTTTGTAATAATTAATCTTGCAGGTAAAGGATTAGAGTATTCTCTATGTATTAATAGATTAACACATAATTCTCTTGCTATAATATCTCTTACATTTATTCTTTGATTATTTTCTAGATAGAATTTATCATTTAAATGTTTGGCAATAAAATTTACTAATCTTTCATAGCTTTCTATCAAATTAGTCTTTATATCATCCCTATCATCATATCTATCTATATCTTTTACTCTTAATATAGCATCGGTTCTATAATATGATAAAGCTGATGCAATTGTTTCATCTTTACCAAATAATAAAATCCCAGCTAAGTTTATTCCTTCTTTACCTGTTTGTAAATCTTTTTCATATAGAGAAGCACTTCTTAATAGTTCCATATCATTCATAGTAGCCCAAGGATGATTGGCTGTTCTATTAACTGCCATTTGTCTTGCCTTTTCTATTAAATCCTTTCTTAAATCATCTAAGGTAGCGTATGGATATATTTTATTTTCTATATAAGTACTGCTTTTTCTTATATATAAATTAGAAACTAAAGTAGTATTATTAGTAATATCATAATCTCCATCTTCATTCCTATCAAAGATTTTACCTGCTGATTTATGAACATCAGAACTTTCATAAACATAAATATAAAGAATAATTTTATCATCAATACTATATTCTTTTATTTCTAAATGAACTGTAGGAAATATCTTTTCTGGATTATTACAAAGATTGGCAAAATCTTTCTTCATACTTGCAATATAACTTTTATAAGTACCTATTACTTTTCCATCATCATCTACTCCTAAAAAAATATGTCCACCATTTCTATTTAACATTCCACAAATAGACTCAAATAATGAACTTGGCAATTTCTCTTTAGCTTTTTTAAATTCTACAGTAGTACTTTCTCCTTCTTTTATCTTTTCATATAGATTTGTTGGTAATTTTGATAACATATTAATACCTCCTCTACATATATTATACAACATAAAATTTATTTTTAAACTAAAAAGATAGGCTTTATAGGCCTATCGAATAAGTTATATTACTTATTTATTAGTATAACTTCCGCTAACTTGATTTAATCCATTTTGTACTAAACGTCTAGTGATTTCACCACCAACTGAACCGTTAGCACGACTAGTAGCATCTGGTCCTAAATTAACACCAAATTCGTTAGCTATTTCATATTTCATCTTATCAATAGCTTGTTTAGCACCAGGAACTCTCATTTTCATTGAACCAGTGTTCATATTGTTGTTCATTTGTTTCACCTCCTACACTAGTAGAATGTGAAGTTTTTTAATTTTCATACATTTTTTTTACTGGTAATTTTTACCTATAAAATATTTTCATAATTTTTTTCATTCTTATAGATAAAAGTATTATCTATTGTTTCTTTTAAAATCTCTTCATAGTTAACTTTTTCCTCTTCTTTTAGAGTCTCATCTAAACTTGGATTAATTATAGGATGTTTTGGTACAAATACTGTACAACAATCTTCATAAGGCAAGATACTTGTATTATATGTATCTATTTTTTTAGCAATAGATATTATCTCTAATTTATCTAGACATGCTACTGGTCTTATTACAGGTAAATTAGTAACATTATTTATTACATACATACTATTTAAAGTTTGTGATGCAACTTGACCAATAGATTCACCATTAATTATAACTTTAGCATTATATTTTTTACATAAAGCGGACATTATTCTATACATCATTCTTCTCATAATAGTAATAACATAGTTAGGTGATACACTCTTATAGATTTCTTCTTGTATTTTAGTAAATGGTACGATATATAAATTTATATCATTTGTATAAACTTTTAACTTATTAACTAAAGTTATTACTTTTTCTCTAGCTTCTAAACTAGTATGAGGTATCGCTTCAAAGTATACTGCATCTACTTTTATTCCTCGCTTCATAGCAAGAAATCCTGCTACAGGAGAATCTATTCCTCCACTTAGCATTAATAATCCTTTCCCTTGAATTCCACTAGGATATCCACCAAGTCCATTAAATTCATTATAATAAATATAAGTATTCTTTTCTCTTATTTCTACATGAATAATAACTTCTGGATTATTAACATCTACTTTAATATTATCCTTATTCTTTAAAACTATACCACCAAATATTTTAGATAATTCCATACTAGTTTTAGGAAAAGATTTATCACTTCTTTTAGTTTCAACTTTAAAAGTCTTAAAGTTTTGTAATTTAACTGTTTTAATAAGTTCTTCTTTAATAGAATCTAAATCACTATTAGTAACATATGCAATATGGTATTTATGTATACCAAAAATCTCATGTATTTTATTAATAATAGATTCTTCATCTTCTACATTATAATGTATATACATTCTAGACAAATCTTTTTCTATTAAAACATTGAAGTCTTTTAATTTATTTTCAATATTTTTTGTTAATGTTTTAACAAAAAAATTACGATTACCTTTCTTAGTAGTTAATTCTCCATATTTAATTAATATTACTTTTTCCATAAACTTTTCCTTTCTACATACTCATTACGAATTTTTATACATTTTGCACATTTTGCGTAATGGCCTTGATTTAATATCTATTTTAATAATTCAATATTTCTCTTTTCTTCTTCCACTGCGTCTATTAATTCTTGTTCTGTAGGCATGTGTAATTTATACTCTGTAGAAAATATTGTTTCATTATCTTCAGGAAGTGTATAGTTAACTATAGTTTTATTCTTATCTGTACTAAGTAAAATCCCTATAGTTTTATTTTCATCTTTACTTTTAACATCTCTGTCATAATAATTTACATACATCTGCATTTGCCCTATATCTTGATGTGTTACTTTACCTATTTTTAAATCTATTATGACAAAGCATTTTAAAAGTCTATTATAAAATACTAAATCAGGGTAAAAGTGTTCTTCTCCTAGAGTTATTCTAACTTGACTACCTACAAACATAAAACCTTTCCCTAATTCTAATAGAAATTCCTTTAAATGTTCTAAGATATTTTTTTCTAAATCAGATTCTAAATAATCAGTATTTTCTTTGATATCAAGGAACTCTAAAACAAAAGGGTCTTTTATTAAATCTTTACTTTCTTTTAGTACTTGACCTTTTTCTATTAATTCTTTTTTCTTATTTTTATCAGATGATAAAAGTAGTCTTTCATATAATAGAGAATTTATTTGTCTTTGTAGTTCTCTAACACTCCATCTTGAATTAATGCATTCGTTTAAATAAAAGCTTCGCTTTGCCTCTTCGTCGATTTTAATTAATTCTAAATAATGTGACCAACTTAATTGCGACGACACTGTTGTCGCAATTGGAAAAGAAATATAAAATTTTCTCATTCTTTCTAAGTTTCTTTTAGAAAATCCTTTACCAAATTCATCAGTTAATTTTTTAGATAATTTATCTAAAATGGCATCTCCATAGGATGCTCTTTTAGCCCCTTTTTGAATATCCATAATAATTTTACCAATATTCCAATATAGATTAAGCATCTCTACATTAACAGTAGTATATACTTTATTTCTAGCATTAATTACTAATTCTTTAATATTAGCATAAATATTATTAATTTCAGTTTCTTCTATTAATTCTGTAGTCATAAGCCTCCTTTACAGATTATCTTTTAATATTTTTATAAACTCTTTCGCTTCTTCTAAAGTATTATCTTTAGATAAAGAAAGTCTTAATGATGTTTTAGATATCTCTTTATCTTTAGTTAATTCATAAATACTCTTAGAATAATCTTCTTTAGAAGAACAAGCTGTTTTCGTAGATAAATAGACATCTTTTGCTTCTAATTTATGAATCATAGTCTCTGGTTTAATACCTTTAATACTAAAGTTTAAGATATAAGGAGATGAATCTATCTTAGAGTTTATAGTAACACTATCTAGCTTACTTAGCTCATCTCTTAGATAATTGTTAATCTCTTTTACTTTTAGATAAGCTTTAGGTTGTTCTTCTAAGGCTAAACGTAGAGCTTTAGCAAAAGAGGCGATTAGAGGTAAAGCGGGTGTTCCTGCTCTATAAACAGTTTGACTTTCTCCTCCGTTAATTAATGGAGATAAGTTAATCTTCTCTTTTTTTATTAATATAGCAATTCCTTTAAGACCATTAAATTTATGAGCTGATGCTGAAAATAAATCGACATTAGTTAAATCTACATCTATTTTAGTAAGACTTTGAGTACCATCAACATGGAATATGGCCTTACTATTTTCTTTAATTATTTTACCTATATTATCTATATCTTGAATTATACCTAGTTCACTATTAACATGATGAATAGAAACAAGTACGGGGTCTAGTTTTAACTTCTCTTTTAAATCATTAATATCTATATGATAAGTGTCATCTAATTTTAAATTAATTACTTCTACATCTTTTAGACTATTTAGGGTATTAGTAATAGAAGGATGTTCTAAAATAGTAGTTAATATAATTCTTTTTCTATTAGGATAAGCATCTAATACTCCTTTAATCGCTAAATTATTAGATTCACTACTACTACTAGTAAATATTACTTCATCTTCTTTTACTTTTAAAAGACTTGCTACTTGTTTAACACTAGCATTCATTAGTTTTCTACTTTCAAAACCTAATTTATGAATAGAATTAGCATTACCAATATATTCTTTAGATACCTTAACAAATGTATCTAGGACTTCATCTCTTGCTTTTGTCGTGGCCGCATTATCAAAATATATCACAATTATCACCCTCTTCATTAATTATAGCATAGTTATTTTTTCTTAAGACTTTTTCTGTAGTATTATAATCTCTATATTTATTAAAGACTAAAGACATATTTTTAGCAAGTGAAAAAATATTCTTAGTAAATAAAATTTTATTATTAAGAAGATATTTTTTTATATCTTTAATATGAAGAGATTCTAGAATAACTATTAGTTCTTCTATATCTGTATTATCTAGAGATGATATTTCTTTTCTATTAAAGCCTAATCTTTGTAGTATTTTTTTATTATTTATTTTCATAGGCCCTCCGGTTAATTAACTATACTACTATTGTTTAGGCTAAAATGCAAGGAATATTAAAAGTTTTGCAATATTTATCACAAAACTTTATTCTGCAAAGACATTTTCTATAGTTAGAGTCTTATTATCATAACTTTTAATTACACCAATAAGAGAGATAGGGGCATCTTTATTTAAATCTTTTATGTTTTCAGATAAGAGTTCTGCTTTTACAGTTAAATCATATTTACCATCAATATCATCAGTAAATTTTAACGTAACTGTATTATTCTTATTATTTTTACTAGAGATAGTTCCTGTTAATCTAATAAATTCTCCTACATGGTTATTATTATCATTAATGATAGAATAGGCAAGTTCTCTTATAGTAAAGGTTTCGGGATTAGTATTATATTTTATACCCCAAGAGCCTATAACAGTATCACGTCTACCAACTACTTGATTATATTTTATTACTTTATAGCCAAGCCCATAATACTCTTTAGTCCCTCCATCATCATAGACTTTAGTTCTAATAGCAAGGAAAGGTCCAACATGAGCTTTAGATACTAATAAAATATCTGTAGTTACTAATACTCCTATTACTATTATTACTATCATAATAATAGTAGATATTTTCTTTATCTTTTTCTCTTCTTCTACTGGTATTCCTTCTAATTTTTCTTCTGTTTGCATTATAACACCCCTATTCTATTTTGGTATTGTGAAAGGTTATATACTTTCCAATACCCCTTTCCTTTATTTTACAAGGATAAATAGCATATTTTACTAATCACCCCTGTTTTTAACATTTTCTACTATCAAAAAATGACAAATACCTATATAAT
>DVHC01000032.1 GCA_018712385.1 Candidatus Onthousia excrementipullorum
ACAACAAAAACTGTAAAATAATCACTGAAAATACGAAAAAAAGAAATTGATATAAAATCAATTTCTCATATGTAAAATTTTTATTGAAAATTAATTTTTTTTAATGTAAAATTTTCTCTGAAAAATCACAAAAAGTTAGTTTAAATAGGTCTGTATGCTGTGATATAATAGTAAGAGAGAGAAAGAAAGCAGTGATGTTTAATGACGACTATTTATTTAATGAGACATTCTATGGTTTTAAAAGATATAAATAATGATTATAATAATGAAAGTTTGCAGTTACAAAATGAGAAAATGCCTTTATCTATTGAAGGAGAAGAATTAGCATCTAATATAAGTAAAGAAAGTGAACTTCAAAATATAGATGTTGTTATTTCTAGTAATTATGTTAGAGCGATGTCAACTGCAAAATACATATCTAATGCTAATAATGTAAACTTAATAGTTAATTCAGCTTTTGGGGAAAGAAAGTTTGGTATTAACTCCTGGGATGAGTTACCAATTGACTTTGGTTTAAGACAAAATAATGATGAAAACTATAAAGTGGGAGATGGAGAGAGTCAAAAAGAAGTAAGAGAAAGAGTTTATAAGGCTTTAATAGATGTAATAGATAAATATAAAGATAAAAGAATTGTTATTGTTTCGCATGGTAGTGCAATTCTTTGGTTATTAAAGCAATGGTGTAATGTTAATTTAATAGAAAAATATATAACATTTAAAGATAAAGTTATTTTAGAAGATAATGTATTTAATTGTACTACTTTTAAATTAGAGTTTGATGATAAAAAGTTAGTTAATATTGAGAAGGTTTTTTAGAGAAGGTGATGCTAATGGATCAAGAGAAAATTGGTAAATTTATAAAGAAACTTAGGAAAGATAATAACTTAACACAAGATGAACTTGCTAAAAAGTTAGGTGTTACTTATCAAGCAGTTAGTAAATGGGAGAATGGTAAGAGTATTCCTGATATTGCTATCCTAAAAACTATTAGTGAGTTATTTAATGTTAATATAGATGAACTATTAGAGGGAAGTGTTAAGAACAAGAAAAAATTAAATAAGAAAATATTTATTCCTATAACAGTTTTAGGTATTTGTGTGGTTGGTATTTTCGTGTTTTTTGTCGTTCATAAGGAAACTTATGAGTTTAAAGTATTAGAGACTGATTCTAATGATTTTGATGTTAGTGGTGTTTTAGCTTTTTCTCCTGATAAATCATCTATTTATATATCTAGTATTAATTATAATAATAGTGATGATGATACTGAATATAAAAGTCTAAGTTGTAATCTTTATGATGTTAATGGAGATGCTAAAACAAAGATTAGTAGTTGTGAAAGTGAAAATAGTGATGTAGATACTCTTTCTGGTTTACTTAATAGTATTGATTTTACAGTGGATGATTATGCTAGTAGTTGTAAGATATTTAAAAATAACCGGTTAGTATTAGAGATAAATGCTACTAGTCTTGATGATAAGACTATTACTTATGAAGTTCCTTTAAGTTTTGATGATGATTGTTTTGACTCAACTAATAGTTGAGTTTTTTCAACTAATGTTTTATTTACTTATAATAGTTTTATAAAGTAAAATAAAAGTGAATGGAGGAGATACTATGAAGAAAAAGAAATTTATTATAATAGTTATAGTTATTATTTTAATACTTGTTGTTGGTTGTTTACTTGTTTTTAATAATTTAAGTACTAATAGCAAAGAAGTGAAAGTTGTTAGTAGTTTAATAGAGGAGGAAAGTAAGTTAGAGGAGGATTTTTCTACAGAGTTGAAAGATATTGATAATGCTGATGTAATAGTTAATCCTTATGATATTTCACCATTAACTGCATTAATTATCTTTAAGACTGACGAGGCAGTTAGTCCTAAAGTTACTATAGAAGGTGATGATGAACTTAGTACTTATGAATATACTTTTGATGAAGGTACGGAACATTATTTACCTATTTATGGTCTTTATCCTGATAGAGATAATACTGTAGTTGTAGAATATGGTGATGTAAGTAAAGAATTTACAATTACTACTGAAGCTTTACCAGATGACTTTATTTTACCTACTTCTGTTGATGCAAATAAAGATGAATTAAGTAATGATTTATATTTCTTTACACCATCTAGTAATGGTTATACATGTGCATATGATGTAAACGGTGATGTAAGATGGTATTTAACTATTAATTCTATTTGGGAGGTTAATAGACTTGATAATGGGCATATGATGTTAAGTACAGAAAGATTGGTCAATAGTCCTTATTATATGACAGGTTTATATGAGATGGATATGTTAGGTAAAATATACAAAGAGTATAGTTTACCTGGTGGTTATCATCACGATTATTATGAGATGCCTAATGGTAATTTATTAGTTGCTAGTGATGATTTTACTAGTGGAGATGGTACTGTTGAAGATTATATTGTAGAACTTGATAGAGATACTGGTGAAGTTGTTAAGACTTTTGATTTAAAAGATGTTTTAAATATGGAAGATGGAAAGAGTGAAAACTGGATAGAATATGATTGGTTCCATAATAATTCTGTTTGGTATGATGAAGAGACTAATTCTATAACTTTATCTGGTAGACATCAAGATGCTGTTATTAATATAGATTATGATAGTGGAGATTTAAACTGGATAATAGGAGATCCTACTAACTGGAGCGAAGAATATCAGAAGTATTTCTTTACGCCTGTTGGAGATGATTTTGAGTGGCAATGGAGTCAACATGCTGCGATGATTACTCCTGAAGGTTATGTATTTATCTTTGATAATGGTAATAATAAATCTAAAAATGAAGATGAATATGTTCCTGCAGAAGACAGTTATTCTCGTGGTGTTATGTATAAGATAGATACAGAAGAAATGACTATTGAACAGGTATTTGAATATGGAAAAGAACGTGGTAGTGAATTTTATTCTCCATATATATCTGATGTTGATTATTTAGAAAGTGAGCATTATATAATTCATTCTGGTGGTATTGTTTATGTAGATGGAAAGAACTCTAATCAACCAGCAGGAATTAGTGGGGCAGACCGTTTAGTTAGTGATACTGTAGAATATAAAGATGGTGAGGTTATCTTTGAAATAGTTTTACCTACTAATAACTATAGAGTTGAAAAGATGAGCTTATATTCTGAAAATGAAAGTTTTAAGTTAAGTAAAGCAGAAAGAGTTGGTAGTTTAGGTGAGACTGAAGTTACTAACAGTGAGTTAGGCTTTATCTTAAATAGTAAAGATTTTAAAGATATAGAAGAAGAACATAATATTAGTATTACTAAAGAAGTTGATAGATTAGTATTTACTGGTAAATTTAAAAGAGGTATTGATGTTAATGTTATTCTTTATAAAAATGGTACTAAGAATATTTATAATGTTTCTATAAGTAAAAAACCTTATACTGCTTTATGTGTTGATATATTTACAGAAGAAGAAACTAAAGAAGGTATTAGTGTTACTAAATATATTAATGAAGATGGACTTAGCGGGAAATATTCTATTTATGTAGAAGTAGATGGAACTATTTATAATACTAATAGATATGTAGAATTTTAAAGTGCACTTTTAGACAGTGCATTTTTCTTTTGCTTTTATAATAAATTATTGTTATACTATGTGTATGAAGTGATTAATTGAGGTGTATTATGGTTAGAAATTTAGATATAAGAGAAGAACAAATTAATAAAGATGAATCAATATTTGATAGATTTAGTAAGTTATCGACTGCTTGTCATAATTATCCTACTTTATATTTGCAAGGATTAAAACCTGCAGTTAAAGATAATTTTTATGTCGGTGAGTTTGTAGAAAAGCATCCTGAAGATGGATTCGTGGAAGATTTTTGTTTAGATGATGAGAGAAAAGAACAAGTAAAATTATATAGATTAGAAAATGTGAGTAAATAATGCTAACTTTAGAAAAGCTATTAATAAACTATAAAAAGGACATACTTTTGAAAATATTGAAGAAAGGAATAGACAAGCAGCTAAGTAGATTCATAAAAATTTACAAGAAATAAAAGATAATAGTATTGTTCCTAGTTATGAAGCTGTTAAATTTATACCTAGTTCTAAAGTTTTAAGTAAAAAATTGTAAGACAGAGTCTAAATTTATCGGAAAGCATAATTAATAGTCAATAACACTATGCAATGCTTTAGAAAGACTGTGATTAGAATATAAACCAGGAAGATTAGAAGTGGAATGTTCAAACATAGAATAATTCAC
>DVHC01000033.1 GCA_018712385.1 Candidatus Onthousia excrementipullorum
TACTTTCTTTCATTATGGCTTAAAAGAATAGAGGATAATTCTATTCTTTTTTGTGTGTAATAATGGAAGGAGTAAAGGTATGAAAAAGATATTATTAGAAACAAGTTTCAGTAAGATATATATGATAGCAATGATTATAGTAACTCTATTAATATTAGGAGGATACTTTTCCTATGCTATGTTTACAGTAAGTAAGGAGAAGAGTAATGCAATTAGTATAGTAACAGGTAATCTAACTTATAAGTTAGAAGTAGATGGAGAAGAAGGAAATATTTTAACAGTACCCTCAAATACAGTAAAAGATTTTACAATTACCTTAAGTAATCCTAATAATAGAACCGCAAGATTTAACTTTTATTATGTAGGAGCCTTATCATCTAATACTAAAGTAGGTTACATAGCAGAAGAAGGAACAAATCCTCTACCAGATGAGAAAGGAATAAAATTAGAAAAAGTAGATACAACAGGTTCAAGTAATACCTATATAATAAGAGTAATAAATAATTCAGGAAAAAGTGTAACAGTTAATTTAGGAGTAAGTGTAGGATTAGATTATAATGATTTAACATTACCAGAAAATGGACATTTATTTGAAGAGATAACCTATAAAGGAGAAGTAGGAACAGTAGTATTAAGTAATATAAGTGAAGATAATATTTATGATGATGGAGTAGATACTTTTACAACAGGAGAGTATCCTAACAATTATATCTGGTATAGCGGAAAACTATGGAGAGCGGTATCTGTTAATAATGAAGAGAATACAGTTAAGTTAGTAACAGAGTGGAATATAAGTTCAATTGTTTATTCAAGTGGAAGTACAGACTTTGAAGGCAGTTATATGGAAGAATGGTTAAATGATACAAGTGTAGATGGCTTTTTATGTAATTTAAGAGAAACAGATAATTTTATAGTGACAGATGCAGTATGGGATGCGACAATGGATGCTAGAGCTTTAGGTAGTTTTGAAAGGCCAGATGGCACAACTGTAGTAGAAGATGCAGTAGGATTACTTAATATGTATGAATATCAAACAAGCTATAATGGAACAACCTACAGTAACGGTTATTTAAATAATGGACTTTACTGGTGGACCTTAACGCCATACAGTTCATCTGATGTGCGTACCGTCTACCACGATGGTAGCGCGTACAGTAGTAGTCCGTCTTACGCGAGCGGTTTGCGGCCATCAATAAATCTAAAATCTAGTGTTCATATCGTAGATGGAGATGGTACCATTTCTAACCCTTATCGCTTAAATGGAGATAATGATACTAATCTTTCAGGAGCATTGCTGTCAAGTAGATATAGTGGCGAATATATAAGATTTGGAAATGATGAAAATAATTTATATAGGATAGTAAGTCATGAAAATGGTAGCGGGACAAAGATAACCAGTGCCGAACCACTAAAAGATTCCGGTACGTTTATAACAAGTGCTTTTGGTAGTAATACAACATTTTCAAGTACAAATACAATAGGTATATTCTTAAATGGAGAATATCTAACAAGTTATGTAGATAGTAGTTATGCTAATATGATAGAAGATAGTACTACATGGTATATTGGAACAGTAGGATATGGTAATTCATATAAATTAGCCAAATATACAGATGCAACTGGGACTTCAACTACCTCAAATGTAGTAGAAGCTAAAGTAGGATTATTAAGATTTGGAGAATTAATGGCAGGACAATTTGATAGATATGCCGTAAAAGGAGGAACAAATAGTAAAGGATTAACAACAACTTATTGGATTTTGACGCCTAACAGTATGCTTTACCTACGTAGCGTCAACAGCAATGGCAACGCAAACGACTATAGTCCTTCGTATGCATATGGTATTAAACCTGTCTTAAACTTAAAATCAAACGTAATAATAACATCAGGTGATGGCACCCTACAAAATCCATTCCAGATTGCCTTAGAATAGAAAATTAAAGAGACCTTAAATTTGGTCTCTTTAACTATTACTATGATATAACTCTTCTCTAATATTATCTAAGTTCTGATTCATAAGAGTTAAATAATCAGTTTCTGTTTCTCTTTGGTCATCATTCAAAACTATTATTCTATTAGAATTAATAACCTCTAAACTATTAGGATAAGTATTAATTAAGTTCTGAACATTATTAGTAGTTTTTATATCTTTATAACTAAATATTTTTGTAATACTTCCATTTTCTACTAAATCATTTATTTCTACTAAATCTTTTTCACTAGTATCATCATTTAATATATAAACCTTAACTCCATATTTTTCTAAGAATTTATAATTATTATCAGTTGCAACTATAGTCTTATAAGGAGCACTTTCAACAGCAAGTCTAATATCAGCATCAAGTTCTGAAATATCAACTTTTAACTCTTCATAATTTTTATCTATTTCTTCTTTTAAATAATTATTTTCTATATATTCTTTTAATCCAAGTCTTACATTTTGACTCATCATAAGCATAAATGATGGGTCTAACCATACTTCTTCCATATCATAGTCATTATCAAGAACATAAGAACTATCTATTATCTTTAAATTTTCATTATAATCTAACAAATCAACCGCTAATTTTCTTTCTCTATCAACTAATCCTGTATAGATAAATAAGTCTTTACTAGCAAAATCTCTTTTTTGCTTATTAGTAAATTTATAATCACTAGTATCAACACCATCAGGATAGATATTACTTACTTTAGCATGCTCTCCATAAAGCCTTTCTATAATATATTCATTAGGATAATTAGTAGTAACTATCTCAATATCCTCCATATCATCACTTTTACAACCTGTAGTAGTTAATAAAATTGCTATACCAAGGAAAGCAATCTTACCTAAATTTTTAACACTTCTTTTCATTCTTTTTCTCCTCTCTAATAACTGGGTCATATCCAAACCTTGCTCCAGGGTGACATCTAAGTATTCTTTTAAAGCCAAGAAAAAGTCCCTTTATAGAACCATATTCTTCTATCGCTTCAATAGTATAATTAGAACAAGTAGGATAAAAATGACAAGCCCCATGACTTGTTAGTGGCATCTTTTGATAAAGATGAATTAAACTAATTAATATTTTTTTCATATTTCTATTGTACAATAAAAATTAGTGTTAATCAATTAGAAGTGAAAAATTATGTTAATCAATTAGAAGTGAAAAATTAACCTAATAAGAAGTGAGATATTAACATAAAGATAAAACCTATACTAAAGAAGATAAATGTTAATCTTCTTTTTTTATAACTTAAAGACTCAGTTAGAAGCTCATAAATACTAATATGTATCATAATTCCTGCAATTATAGATAGAATTATACTCATAATAAAGTTATTAATGATAGAAGATAAAAATAGATATGCAAGTATCGCACCTAGTGGTTCTGATAAGCCTGATATTAAAGTATAAAGAAAAGCTTTAAGTCTTGATTTAGTACTAAAGTATATAGGAATCGCTATACTTATTCCTTCAGGGATATTATGGAAACTAATAGCAAGAGCCAAAGATAGTCCTAAACTCATATTAGTAGAACTAGAAAGAAAAGTTGCAACTCCTTCAGGAATATTATGCATAATAATAGCAAGCATTGAAACAAGACCTAATCTATATAGTTTTTTATTACTGATAGATTTATTATCATTATTAGGTAGAAATTTATCTACTAACATTGAAATAATAACTCCAAGAGTTATAAATATTAAAAGAAATAAAAGAGCAGGGAATCCTTTAAATATAGAAGTTAAGAGATTAAAAGATTCAGGTATTAAGTCAGTAAGAGATACACATATCATTACACCACTTGCAAAAGCAAGAGAAGATAGAATAATAGTTTTCTCATTCTTTAAATTAAAAAGTAAGGGAATAAAACCAATTAAAGTAGAAAGACCTGCTAAAGTAGATAATATAAAAGCATAAGTAAAGTTAGACATGATATCACCAGTAATAGATATGCTAAAAAAGAAAAATTTATGATATTGATATGCCTATTATAAAGTGATACAATGATATAGCATTAAAGGGGGATTTTATGTTTATAGATGAATTTATAAGAGGGTACATAGAACTAAATAAACAGCAATTATTAGAAATTAAAGATAATATCCATGAAATAAAGATATTAACACATCGAATAAAGGAAATAATTAAATACTTATTAACTTATCAAACTCAGGAAGACTATATTAAAATAAAAGAAAACTTTAATATAGTATTAGATAATATAGAACTTCTTGCAAATACATTGGATATTAAAAATGGAACCGAATTAATAACATTATGTTCTTTCTTGATTCATAATGGATACCTTTCAGAAAAAGTATATCCTTATAGATATGATGATAGTAAAAAAGATATTATTGGATATGAATGTGATAATGTACTAATATATGCTGTTAATGTATTTAGTGGTGCTGGTTCTTGTAGGCATACTGCTACTTTTGCTAAAGCTATGTTAGATAGATTTAATATTCAAAATAGTCTTGTTGAAACATATTCAACAGATAACTTTGAACTTAAAGAAAAACTTTTAGCTTTTAATAATAAATATAAGAATATAGGAATTTTTCATCACGATATTGCTAATCACCTTGTTAATTATATAAATGATAATGGTTATGAATATATCGCTGATATAACAAATAACGATTTATTGCTAGGATATGCCTATAATCAATTCGCTTATATATTTTATAATGATTTATTCAAAAATAAAAATATAACATATCCTTTATATAATTATGGATATGTTTGGTATAAAAAAATTAATTATGATGAAATAAGGACTTTAACAATAGAAGAACAACAAGAAATTAATCAAAGAGTTAAGAATGCTATAGAGTTATTTACTAAAAACCATGAATTATTTATTGAGTTTTATTTTCAAAATGAAAAATATTATCATAAAATTAATAAATCATATGGTAGAATATCAGAAAAAGAAAAGAGCTTAAGATTAATAAAATGTGATAAATAAAAGTAAAAGTCCTAGAAAAAACGTGTAAATCTGTCTAAAAAGTCCTGTCAAAAACGTGATGAGATATATATTAA
Organism: Candidatus Onthousia excrementipullorum; assembly: GCA_018712385.1. Classification (GTDB taxonomy): domain Bacteria; phylum Bacillota_I; class Bacilli_A; order RF39; family UBA660; genus Onthousia; species Onthousia excrementipullorum. Next base: position 5,033 of record DVHC01000033.1, read on the forward strand.
TAATAATATATTAATATATGGGGAAAATCATTATAGTAAAAGTATTGGTTAAATGTTATAATACGATTGTAAAAAGTTTTATTCAATAATTGACTTTTTACTGGGTGTGCTATAAAATATATGATACATTTAGAACTTTTTGTTAATTTAGGTATTGTATATTATGACTTAGTAATAGAGGATAGAAAGACATCGTCTATCGCGGACTATTAAAGTCTAAAGTGTAGGGTTCTTTTAAAGAATTCGATGAGATGCTTGTGTGATGCAAAAGCCTATTACTCATAAGCTCGTACTTAGGTGCGAGTTTTGTTTAAATAAAAAATAACAAGTATGAAGGTGATGAAGATGAACTATAATTTAGAATGTGAAAAGATATTAAATAGCATTGATTTAAATAATAAACCAACACTATTATTACATGCTTGTTGTGCTCCTTGTTCTTCATCAGTCTTAGAGAAAATCTCTAAATACTTTGATATAACAATTCTCTTTTATAATCCTAATATCACTGATTATAAAGAATATCTTAAAAGAAAAGATGAACTAGAGAAGTTTATTGGATTAGTAGGTTATGATATTAAACTATTAGATTGTAATTATGATAAAGAGAAGTTTTTAGATATATCTAAAGGTCTAGAAGACTTAAAAGAAGGGGATATTAGATGTTATAAGTGTTATAACTTAAGATTAGAAGAAACAGCAAGAATTGCCGAAGAATATAACTTTGATTACTTTACAACTACTTTATCTATTAGTCCTTATAAAAATAGTAAATGGTTAAATGAAATAGGGGAAGAATTATCTAAAAAATATCATATTAATTATTTATATGCCGACTTTAAAAAGAAAAATGGTTATAAAAGAAGTATAGAACTATCTCATATTTATAATCTATATAGACAAGACTATTGTGGTTGTATTTATTCTAAAGTAGAACGACTTAAACACCTTCAAGATCAAAAGCAGGTATAAATGATTCGCTACAAGTACCACCTTCTTGCATATAAGCATTTTTAATACCTAAGTCTATGGCATAGTCTATTACATCATTATATTCATCTTCACTAATAGTTTTATTTAAGTATGGATAATCTTTAATAAAGTTAACTGGAGTATACTGATTCATAATACTAAGATAGATATTATCTTGGTATTTTTTATATAAATAATTTATTATTTTCTTAGTATCATCACTCTTAGTAGGTAAGACTAAACATCTAACAATAATCCCTTTAGTCATTAGACCATCTTTATTAAATATATTTTTACCTGTTTGTCTATACATTTCTTCTAATGCTTTACTAGCAACTTCAAAATAATTAGAGCATTTTGATAAATATTTACCTAATTTGTTATCAAAATATTTAAAATCAGTTAAATAAATATCAATGTAACCCTCTAATAACTTTAAAGTCTCTACACTTTCATAACCACTAGTATTATAAACTATAGGAATAGATAAACCTTTCTTTCTTGCTAGTTTAATCGCCTCTATAATACTAGGTACATAGTGAGTAGGTGTAACTAAATTAATATTGTTAGCATGCTTTTCTTCTAACTCTAACATCATTTCTGAAAGTCTTTCTATAGTTATTTCTTTACCAAAGCCATCAGTAGATATCTCTTTATTCTGACAGTAACAACACTTTAAATTACAATTACTAAAGAAGATAGTACCACTACCATTACTACCAGATATAGAAGGTTCTTCAAAGTAGTGAAGAGCACTTCTTGCAACTTTAACTTTATCAGTGGCTTTACAATATCCTAAAGTTTTAGTCCTATCGACTAAACAATTTCTTGGACATAAATTACATTTTTTATATAATTCTAACATAGTTATTACCTACCTTTTTATAGAATAAAAATTTCACAACTCTATAAGAATTGTGAAAGAAAATTTGCCTATCTTTTAAGAAAGATCTCTTAATTATTTTTAGATAGAAATCTATCTTTAAGGTAACACCTAAATCGCAAACTAGGTATTCCTCTTTTTTATATGTAAAAGAAATTTACATATTCATAGTATCATAAATATATAATAAATTCAAGTATATTTGAAAATCTATATAACATAAGGTATAATAAATAAAGAAAGAAGGAAGTCTTATGAAATATTATTGTATTGGAATAAAAGGAACAGGTATGAGTAC
>DVHC01000034.1 GCA_018712385.1 Candidatus Onthousia excrementipullorum
TATATACATTAAAAAAGCGAGAAAACAATAACTTTTTTAGGATATAGTAAGGTTTCTCGCTATTTCATTATACTATTTTTATTTTCTTTTGAAAAGACTGTTAACAAAATTAGTTTGTCAACAGCCTGAAACTATTGCAAATAGCAATAGTTTTTCTATCTATAGAGATTAGAACTAGGAGGAAATGAGCAACGTATGGAAGAAGTTATAATAGATGCAAATAATAATTCTTTAAATATCTATCAAGATATATTTGGGGATAATAATAAAATAAGAATAAGAACATCTTATGGTGCTAAAAGGACACAGAAAAATCCTAAAAAGATAAATATTAAGACTAATTCTGAAATGTTTATACCATTATTACCCTACAAACTTAAAATACAATCAAAAAGTGGCTTAGTAATGCTTAAAAATATAATATTAGAGCAGTTAGAATTAGAAAGTGATAGTGGTAATACTATTATAGAGAATGCGATTATAAAAAATCTATCAATAACATCCGTTCATGGCAATGTTTCTTTAGCAAATACAATGATAAGTGATGCTACTATTATGAATACAAATGGTAATATTGATATAATGAATAGTATTATAAGAAGTCAAGAGTTATCTAATGTTAATGGGCAAATAAATTTGTCTGGTTTAGGAAACGTTGTATCATATATAAATAATGTTAATGGTAAAATAGAAGGTAAAAATGTTGGTATAAAAGAACTTGATACTAAGTCTTTAAACTCATATTTTAATTTTAGAAATTTAACATGTGATTTGTGTTATGCAGAAAGTAAAAATTCATCATTACTAAGTTTTCATGATTCGAAAGACACGTATGAAGTAATACATGAACAAAAGCCTGATATATTATCAGTTACATCTTCTGATGAAAATAAACAATTAGTATTATTGAGAAATGGTAAAATAACTATTAAATCTAAAAAATAATTTAAATTAAGGTAAAATTAAATAGAAAGTTCCCGAATTATTAAAGGAACTTTTTTTAACGACTAAATTCCCAGTCCGAAATTTAATTTATTCCAATTTCCTTTTGACAAATAGGACTATCTTGTATTAATTATAGGTGTTTTAACACTTTTTTTTCAACAAAAATGTTAAAAAATAAGCATTAAACACTAATAAGGTAACAATCCAGTCCTATTTGTCAAAAGTTTTCTCGGCATAAAGTTAAATTTCTAATAGCATATTATATAAAAATGTGATATTATATAGGCGTTAATTAAAAAAGGGCATGCTACCGCCCAACTTTGATACCTATTTTTTTTAAAATTATTAAAATAAGTTCCCAGTTGGTATTAGTAGTATATTCTTAATAGTTAACCTGTTTGTCATATGAATTTTAATATTTTTTTATAGAGAATCAGTTAGTATGTCTCTTATAAATTTAATATTATATTTCATATCAAATTTATTTAAGATTGATGCAATATCTGTTTCTTCCAATTCTGTGCTTTTTAATATTGAGTCTAATATGTCTATATTTGTTTGGTTTTCTAATATTAGACTATCAAGATAGTTAACTAAATCTTGAATTGTAAAAATACCAAGAATTGGATCAATGTAAATTATTGTGTCATTCTTCATGATTGACCTCCTTTAAAGAGGATTTAGATAGATCTATATTGTTAGGTTCTATATATTTTATATTTAGACACTTTATTAAATCTGGAAAAACTTTTTCAGTTTTTAAATAAGGTGTCATTTTTATTTTATCTTTATACAGATTTGCAATGTTATCTCTTAAATAATTAACTTGTTGTAAAGATAAATTGTTGAATGAGGTTCCTTTAGGTAAAACAATTCTTATCCTTTTGTGCGAATTTTCTATAAAGAATTTTTGCCATGAACTATATGGGTCACAGTAATATACTCTTGATACTTTTTTACCTGCTTCTAAATCTCTTTCAAATACTATAGGATTTAAAAACTCACTACCATTATCGGTAAGTATAACTTGAAATATTTTCTTATATAGTTCTATTCCTAAATTTTTCCTTAAATAGATAAATACTTTATTAACTTCTTCAATAGTTTTCTTATCTAATAAAAATATTAATAATAAAGAAGTTTTTCTTATAAATAAAGTAAGGAAACATTTACCACCTTTAATACCTTCTACAGTATCCATTTCTACAATTGATTTATTAGGGTGTTTAGTAGTATAAGAAATAAAATCATCAAAAGTTCTACCAACTAAATATGCTCTAACTTTCCTATCTTTATTATTATTCTTTTCACCATTTCTTGGTTTATAACTAACTTGTTTTGGTAAGTCTATGTTAGAAAGTGAAATAACATTATTTCTAACATATCTATAAAAAGTTGGTTTTGAAAAAAACAATATATCTTTATTATTTTCATAGATATGGTTTATAGGCTGTTTCTTATTTTTAACTAAAGGTACTATGACTCTTTCTATTAAATCAACATCTTCTTCTTTTATATCATAACCTTTTTTAGATTCAACAACTCTTTGTTCATATAATTGTTGGGCAAGACTTGAAAAATAGAAATGCTTTGTAAGTCTGCATCCAACTTTTTTAGTACAAGAATTACATACATATGGTGGTCTAGAAAGCTTGTCACATTCTTTCCCTTTATAACATTGTTTATCATAATTACAGAATTCTATACCACAGTTATTTTGATTTATGCAATGTTGTTTACTATTCTTAATTACTTTAACAGAATAATTTCTCCTTACTTCTTTAGATATTGTTGTTCTATCTAAATTTAAAGTTTTTCCAATAGTTGAAAAACTATATCCTTTATTCAATAAATGTTCTATTAAATTTCTTTGTTCATTACTTAAATGACTATATTCTCCTTTTGTCATTTTTCTATACCTCCCTTTAATAATGACAAACAGGTTATGGCATATTATATCATTAACTTTTGTTTTTTAAAAGAATAAGTTCCCATTATAAATTTTTCGGGAACTTTGAATTTTATTCGCTATGACTAGAATTTGCGTGATAAAATAAGAAGTGATATAATAAAGGTGTCTAGGATGAATTTGAAAGGAAAGTATTTTTGATTAGCCAGTCAATTTTAAATTCATCCTAGACAAATGAATATAATAAGGCTGGCTAATCAAAAATACTTTTTA
>DVHC01000035.1 GCA_018712385.1 Candidatus Onthousia excrementipullorum
ATATGACAATGAAATAATGCAGAAAAAAAATGATTAATACTGCTCGTAACTGGGGTTATGATGATGGGAAAGCGGAAGGTAAAGCTGAGGGGCTTGAAGAAGGTGCTAAGGCAAAAGAAATAGAAATTGCTAAAAACTTTCTTAAAGATGGTATACCTATAGAAGTAGTATCTAAAAATACTGGTTTAAGTATTGAAGAACTAGAAGAACTAAATAAAGAAGCCTAAGTGCTTCTTTATTTATTGCATAATCTGAAAATGATTTCCAGAATCTAAATATAAATAACCTTTCTTACCATCTAACTGTGGTAATACTTCATTATAATAGTTTAATCTTTCAAACTTAGTAATAGTTATATAAACACTATTACCATCATCCATATAAAGCAAAAATCTTTCTTCATCAAACTCATTAGGATCATACTTTATCTCACTAATCTTTTCTCTAATACCTAAATCAACTCTTTTATAATACTTTATAAATCTATTTAATATCTTCTTAGGTATCTCATTAATTAATCTAGGGATAGTGTAAGGAGTCTCTTTATCAAGAGTTACTTCTTTTTTGTTTTCTAAAACATACTTACCATTATCTTCCCTTTTATAAAGAATTTCATATTCTTTTACATCTATTTCTATTACATGATAGAAACTTCTATTTATATCAACACTCTTAATAAGAGGATTCTCCTTTATATTATTTTTCATAGTTAAGTTTAAAGTCTTATAGAAACTAGGATAATCAGTAAGTCCTGCTAGTTCTATAACATCATCATCACTTAATACTTCATTACCTCTTATTATAATATTTTTAACTTTAGTATCAAGAACAAATAAGCATACAAAAACTATTACAGCGATAACTATAATAAATATTAAAAAAGGTAATAGTCTTAATTTTTTCTTCTTGATTACTTTAGTCATATATCACACTACTCCCAATTTACAAATTCTTGTTCTACTCTTAAATCTATTCCATAATGTTCTTTAACGGCATCTTTTACAAATAGTATTAAATCATGGATATCTTTAGCACTTGCATTATTTTTATTAATTATAAAATTAGCATGGATATTACTAACTTCCGCTCCTCCTTTAGTAAGCCCTTTAAGTCCTAAGTCTTCTATTAATTTACCAGATGGGTCAGCATCAGGAGGATTTCTAAAAACACTACCTGCACTAGGATAAGTTAAAGGCTGCGACTTAACTCTTCTTTCTCTTCTATCTTTTACAACCGCTTCTAAGGCATTTCTATCACCTTTAGTCAAACTTAGGGTTGCCTCTAAACATATATAGTTAGGATGAGACTGTAAGAAACTACTACGATAATGGAAATCCATCTCTTCATTAGTTAGAGTTATAATCTTTAAATCATCTGTTAAGACTTTAACACCTCTTGTAATATAACCCATATCGCTTTTGTAAGCTCCTGCATTCATATAAACTGCTCCACCAATTGTTCCTGGTATACCGCAAGCAAATTCTAAGCCTGCAAGACCTTTTTTAATAGATTCTCTTGCTACTTTCATTAAACTTGCTCCTGCACCACAGATTACTTTAGTACCAAAGAACTCTATTTTATTAAATTCATCTAACTTAATTAAAACTCCTTCATAAGTCTTATCACTAAATAATAGATTACTACCATTACCAAGTATCTTATATTTAATATTATACTTTCTAATAAGTTTACAAAGTAATACTAACTTATCAGTATTTTTAGGATATATTATCGCTCTAACTAGTCCTCCTACTTTATAAGTAGTAAACTTACTAGCAAACACATCTTTTTGAATCTTCCCTATATCATTAGATTCAACTTCACATAAAAACTCCTTCATCTTATTCATCCCTAACTAATTTTATAATCTCTTCATATATTCTAGTTGCACTATCTGTTATTCCTCTTTTTAATAAAGCATTCTTCATACTTTTTAATTTTTCTTTATCATTAAGAGTCTTATCTAATAGATTAACTAAACTATCTTTATTAAAGTCTTCCTCTTTAAGGATAATACATGCTCCATCATCCTCTAGACTCTTAGCATTTACATATTGATGATTATTAGTAACATATGGACTAGGTACCATAATAGCAGGTAGTCCTATACTAGTAATTTCTGCAATAGTAGAAGCCCCACTTCTAGTAACAATTAAATCTGCATCCTTCATTAAACCTATTAAATTATCACAAAAAGGTACTAGTTTTACATTACTACTTAGTTTTATATCTTTATAATCGTCATAATAGTTTTTACCTGTTATAAGTAAAACTTGATAGTTTTTCCTCTTAAATAAAGGCAATGTCTCTTTTAACTTCTTAGTCATTGTTAAAGAACCAAGTGAACCCATAACTATTATAACAAGAGGACTATCTTTTTTAAAGCCTAAGGTTGTTTTACTAATCTTTTCGATATCTTTTATCTGCTCACTACGAGGATTACCTGTATATATAGTTTTATCTTTTGGAAAGTCTTTAATGCTCTCTTTAAATGATACTAATACTTTATCTACATATCTTGATAGGAATTTATTAGATACTCCAGGAATAGAATTTTGTTCATGAATAATAGTCTTTATTTTTAGTTTAGAAGCAGAATATATAACAGGTGCTTCTATATAACCACCAAAACCTACAACTATATCTGGTTTAAACTTAATTAACTCTGCTTTAGCAGTTTTACATGCCCTAAAATAGGTCTTCATAACCTCTATATTCTTAAAGATATTCTTTCTATTTAGTCCTTTCATTTCTATTCCCACATAAGGAATACCCTGTTTAGGAATAATATCTTTCTCCATTCTATCAGTTGTCCCAATATATAGTATCTCTACATCTTTATCTTTTTCTTTTAATTTAGATATTAATGCTAAAGCTGGGAATATATGTCCCCCTGTTCCTCCTGCTGTTATAACAACTTTCATATTATCGTCCTTCCTATTATAAGATATGTTTAAAATTATTTATTGTACTTAAAGATTAAACTTTCAAATTCATTTTTAATTTCTTCAAGTCTTTCTTCACTAGAGGCTTCAAATCTTGCTGTCAAATTAGGTCCTGTATTAGATGCTCTTACACTAGCCCATGAATCATCAAAAGTAACTCTTACTCCATCTATATTATTATAAGTATAACCTTTTTCTTTACAATAATCTTCTATTTTTTTAACAACCTCAAATTTTATTTCATCACGAGTTTTATATTTAGTCTCTGGTGTAGAATAATATCTATTAATACCCTCTAATAATTCATCAACAGTTTTTTTAGTATTAGAAAGTATCTCTAATAATCTAAGTCCAGCATAAATACCACTATCAAAGCCTAAGAATTTATCTCTAAAGTAAACATGACCTGATAGTTCTCCTCCAAAAGCAAGGTCTAACTCTTTAACTTTCGCTTTAGTATATGAATTACCTGTTCTATAACAATAAGGTGTTCCTCCTAGTTTAATTATCTCATCTTCTAGACTCTTACTACATTTAACATCATAAAGAAAAGTCTTATTACTTACTTTATTAATGATATCTCTAATAATTATAATCATATAGTAATCTATTGGTATAAACTTACCACTACCTGAAATAACTCCTACTCTATCACCATCACCATCAAAAGCAAGACCAACATCAGCTTTTCTATCTATAACCGCTTGTTTTAACTCGTCTAAATTACTTTCAATAGATGGGTCTGGATGATGATTAGGAAAACTTCCATCACTTTCCCCATTAATAATAGTATAATCTACATCTACTCTTTTAAAGACATCATCTAAAAGAATAGAAGTTGTTCCATTACCAGGGTCAAGTACTACTTTAACTTTTCTTTTACCAAAAGATAAATTATCTGTCAAAGCACTTAAATAATCTTCTTTTACATCTTTTTTAGTAATAGAGCCTTCTCCATAATGAAACTTACCTTGCTTTATATAGTTATAGAAGTCCTCTATCTCTTTTCCTTTAGCATTATCATAATCTTTAAAGGCAAACTTAAAACCATTTTCATCTTTAGGATTATGACTTGCTGTTATCATAATACCTGAATCAATACTTAAATCAATACAACCAAAGTAATACATTGGAGTTGTACATAATCCTAAATCATAAACATTAATTCCTGTATCAATAAGTCCTTGAATTAAAGCTTGATGTAAATCAGGAGAAGATAATCTATTATCATGCCCTACAACACATTTATCTTTTCCTAAATCTATTAATTTACTACCAAAACCAACTCCTATTGTATAAGCAGTATCTACATCAATATCAGTAGGTACAACTCCTCTAATATCATAACCTCTAAATATATATTTATTAATATCTTCTTTTATTTTCATATTTATCCCTTTCTAACTATAAAGTATATCATCTTTTTTAATATTTATCTTAGTCTTTAAAATATTTCTACACAACTTGACAATTATTTTTGTTTCTTTTTTATTCCTTTTAAACTATATCTTTTTAATTTACTAAGAGGGTTATTGTAATCACTAATATTTATCCAAGGAAAGGCATTTAACATATGTCTAACAAAGAAATTAGTCTTAATATCTCGTTTCTTAGTAAGTTCTTCTCTTATTAGTTTTGTAATCTCAGCGGTTACATCACGACTTTTAAACTTTCGTGATGAGACTTTAACTTGATAAAGAGTTCTAATAGTAATAATAACATCACTAAGAAAAATAAACATTAAAATAACCGCTATTATTCTTAAAGCTAGTATAGGAAGTTTACCTACAATAGATACCACTACAGGATTAAGAACATAAGTAAAGAAGACTCCCCCTATACCAAAAAGAAAGGCATTAAATAGGCAAACTCTTCCTTCAATATTAAATCTTCTATCACTATAATCCCACCATCTAGCTTTAAAAATCTTTTCTAAGACATAACTAGTAATATATTCAACAGTGGTACAGACAAAGGCACTCATGACAAAGACTGTAACTAAATCAGATTTATATCTTATAATAAATGAGCCCATTAACAAACAACATATTCCGTATATTGGTAAATATGGGCCTAAGAAGAAACCTCTATTTAAAACAATTTTCTTATCATGTAAAGTACAACTAATAATTTCTAAAATATAACCAATGAAAGAATAAAATATAAATAAAAGAAAAATATAACAAACTGTATCAAACATAAAACTTCACCTAACCTATAAGCATTGCAAATATTGCGATTATAACACCACAGCCTAACCCAATAATAGTAATCTTTTTATTAGAAGTCTTCTTAACTTTAGGATATAATTCAAAGATAATAATATATAAAAGCATACCTATAGTAAGAGCAAGTAAGGAACCTATTACAATATCACTAACAGCATTAATATTTAATAAGTAAAGTAATAAACCTCCTACAAAACTAGAAATAAATAAAGATATTATACAAAATAGATATTTACCTAGTTTTTCATCATTATTTAAGGTTGTAGTAACAATTATTCCTAAAGGTATATTATGAAGCCCAACCCCTAAAGCCATCATTATACCTAAATTAATATCATTAATAGCAGTTAAATAAATAGCCATACCTTCAACAAAATTATGAATGATTAAGGCAATAGTAGCAAGAACACCAATATGAACAATATTTTTCTTCTCTTCTTTCTTAGTCATCTTAACATCTTCATGTTCAGGAACAAAATCATCTATTATTTTAAAGATTAAAAGTCCAAGACAAGTGAAAAGAATAAATAGATAAATATGTTTAATACCTAAATGCTCTATAGTATGTCCTAACAAATCTGTTAATATTAGCATTGTAAGGATTGAAAGTGCAAAGGCAAAGATAAAGTCTAAGACTTTCTTTTGTTTCTTTAAAAAGAATGCTATTATAACACCTATAATGATAAAAAATCCTAATAAGAATGTTATAAATAAAGCAAGTGTATTATGCATAAGTTATCACTCCTCATCTATATCCATATATAAATTTATTTCATCTTCAGTTGGGAAATCTTTTAACAAGTTATCAGGAAGTTCATTAAATATTTTATATTCACTAACTCCTACGGGTTTATTAATATATTTTAAAGTATAGTCTACTATTTGGTTATTTTTGCTAGAACATAAAATAATACCAATAGATGGATTATCATTATCATCTTTAACTTGTTCATCTAATGCTGTTAAATAAAAGCCCATCTTACTGCCAAATTCAGGTTTAAACTTACCTACTTTAAGTTCTACAGCGATATAACATTTTAGTTTAATATGATAAAATAATAAATCTATATAAAAATCTTCATCACCTACTGTTATTTTATATTGGTTACCCACAAAAGAAAAACCACTACCCAATTCTAATAACACATTTTTTAAGCGTTCTAGCATCTTATTTTCAAGTTCTCTTTCTTTATAGTCTTCAGTTAATTCAATTAAATCAAATACATAAGGTTCTTTCATAATATTATTAGCAAGATCACTATTTTCTTTTAAAGTTACTTTAAAATTATTATGTTTTACATTTTTAACCTGTCTATTATATAAATCAGTATCTATCTGATAAACAAGAATACTATCAGACCATCCTTCTTCTAAACATTTCTCTATATACCATTTACGAATATTCTTATCCTTAACTTTTTGCATTAAGGTAATATTATGTTTCCATGGTAATTTTGCAACCAGTTGCAAAAATTCATTATCATTTTTATACTCATTATAAAATGCTTTCATATAATTTAAATTACGAACAGAAAATCCCTTTAAATTAGGAAATGTTAGTTTTAATTCTAAAGCCAAATTTTCTACAAACTTATTTCCCCAAGTATAATTTTCATTAATTGTTTTACCAATTCTGTAGTACAAATTTACCAAATCAGCATTGGCGTTTGTCATAACTTTTAATTGAGTACTTTTAACATCATTTTTTATATTATTATATATTTCTTGAAATGACTTATCTAACATAGTGTTTCCTCCTTAAAATTTAAAGTATTACTGTTATAATAACAATTAAAGCTAAGATAATACGATAAATCATAAATAGTTTAAAGTCATGTTTTTTAAGATATTGTAGTAAAAATTTAATACAAATTAAACCAGTAACAAATGATACAACAATTCCTAAGATAAAGATAGTGGCATTTTGCATTATTAATTCTACTGCTCCATCATCAAGTAACTGAAGAACACAGGCTCCAAGAACAACAGGTGCTGATAGATAAAAGGAAAACTTAGCTGCACTTTCTCTATCTACTTTTAAACATCTAGCACTTGCAATTGTTGTACCACTACGAGAAAAACCTGGTATTAAGGCAAAGACTTGAGAACAACCAATAATAATAGCATCTTTAAAAGATAGTTCCTTAGTGTTTTTCTCTTCTTTACTATTTTTATCTACAAGATAGATGATAATACCCATTACTATTAGAGCTGTTGCAATTAAAAGATAGTTAGTTCTAATAGCATCTTCAATAACATCTTCAAATAAAACACCTACGATAGCAGCAGGAATAGTAGCAACTACTATTTGCCAGAATAGTTTACCATCCTTATCTTTAACACCTTTAGTTACTCCTTTTATAACCATATTTAAAAAGTCTTTAAAGAAGAATACCGCTATCGCTAACAAAGTACCTAAGTGTAATGCTAAATCAAAGCATAAAGCCACTTTAGTAGACATATCAGCACCAATGCCAAAAAGGTCCCTAAAAATAATTAAATGAGCACTACTTGAAATAGGCAAAAACTCCGCAATTCCTTGAATAATTCCTAAAATAATTGTATTAATAATATCTGTCATAATTAACCTCTTTTCTACTAGTTAAGTATACCATTAAAATATGATAAAAGAAAGTAGAATAAAACTATTAGACATTTATAAACACTAGAAATTTATATTAAATTAATAAAGGGACTGAGTAGAAATCAATATTTTTATTTTCTAATCAGTCCCTTAATATTTACTTACTACATCAAGGTAGTTATTTGTTTTTTAGATAGTCCAGTTGCTTTCATTACACCTTTAACAGATAGTTCATTTTAAGAAGATTCTTTGCAATAGATTTTTCTCTTTCTTTAGCACCTTCTTTTCTAGCAGAATTTAATTATTTCTTTTGTACTATCTCTACATCATAAAGCATTCCAAATTTATCATCTAAACCTAATTCTTTTAGTTTTTTCATAATTATTATTCTTTCTTCACATTAACATTTTAATTTCTTTTTTATTTAAGCCAGTATAGTTCATTACTTTACTAACACTTTCTCCTGCTTTTAACATCGCTTTAGCAATAGATTTTCTCTCATTATTAGCACCTTCTTTTCTAGCAGAATTTACTTCTTTCTTATGCACTATCTCAGCATCATAGTACATGCCAAATTTATCATCTAATCCTAATTCTTTTAACTTTTCCATAATTATTCTCCCTTCTTCTAAATCTCCTACTATTTCTTCCATCTCTTCATAAGAGTTTGCTGTTAACATAGATAAGTAAGTTTCATATTTGTTAGTTCCATTATATCTTATTCCTTTGTAATTTAAAAGATATATATCTACAATATTTATATTTTTTAATATCTTAGCATATTTAGGATCTTGTAACTTATAATCTATTAAACTATTATCTTTATTACCATCATTTCCTACTTTATTATTTAAATTTATTTGAGTTACATATCTTTCATCATAATTTTCTCCTGATAAGTAACCATAACCGGCTAATCTTAAAGCATAATATAGATTCTTTGTTAAAGTGTATTCGTGGATAAACTGATTTAATTCTAGATTAATAAGGTGTTTTCCTTTCTCATAAATTAAATCTGCTCTATAATCTTTAGCTTTATTACCAGTATTCATCTCAGCATCAACTAACTTATATTTCGTTAAATCAATACTAGTTTTAAATTTAATAATATCTTCATAGAACCAACTATAGCGTTTATCTTTAAGTAAAGCTTTTGCAGTTGTATCTGACATTAATGATATAAATCTAGGTACTTTATTCATAAAGTTCCTCCTCTCTGCAATTAGATATATCATAGTCTATAAATCATTGCAAAAAGGCAATTTTCAAAATTCAAGAAAAATATGGCTTCAATTTACTATTTTCTCTAGACGAATTTTAAATATTTATATCAAAAACTTCTTAAAATTACAAAATTCATACTTTTTTCAAAAATTTTAAATTTCCTCCTTTCTCCATCTTTTATGTGTCGCCTCTTCTGTCTATAAAGTATCATAATAGATAAATTGTGTCAATAGAAAAATAGGTAAAAAATAGACAATATCCCAAATAATAATATTAATATCTTCTCTAATAATCAAGTATAATATTAAGAAAAAGAATAAAGAAACATAAGAACAAAAAAACACAAATTTTACCAAAAGAAAAAGCATAGTCTAAACTATACTATTTCTCAAAACTTGCCATTATTACAGGTACTACATTCTTCTTACGAGATACACAGTCTTGTAAATATTCTCCTTCACTCATATCTTTATCATAAGCATTATCCATTATATCTTTAGCTTTTCTATTAAATAGAACGTAAGAACCATTCTTAATGATATCTGTTATATATAAAGCGATTAATGAATAGTTATTACCCTCTGCTTCTCTATCTAAGGTATCAAGATAAGCATCCATATCTTTTTTAATATCATCAAAGTTGGTAGTAAAGAATTGTCCTATACCTAAAGTCTTATCATCTACTGTATATAGTTTAAAGTCATTATATAGTACATCTTCATGAGTCATACCATCAAGTGATGTACCTGCTTTAATTAAATTGAGTCCATATTCTTCATAATCTACTCCAGCGATACTAGATAACTCTTTAACAGCTTTTCTATCTAATTCTGTAGTTGTAGGTGATTTAAGTATTAACGTATCTGATAAAATTCCCGATAACATCATACCCGCTATTTCTTTTGGTATTTCAATATTTCTTTCTTTATATAACGAATAAATAATAGTATTACTTGAACCAACAGCCATATTTCTAAAGTTAATAGGACTAGCAGTAGAAAGACTACTTAAATTATGATGGTCAACTATTTCTAGGATTTCTGCCTCATCCAATCCTTCAGCACTTTGCTTTTCTTCATTATGGTCAACAAGTATTACTTTCTTAGGATTTTTAGAATCTAAATCTGTTATTCTTAGAAGCCCTAAACATTTACCTGTTCTTCCATTGATAACAGGATAATTAGTATGTCTTAATTTCTTATTAACATCTAATATATCATCAACATAACTATTTTCATCAAAGTAAACGGCATCTTTAGTAGTTCTTTCCATTGTTCTAATATAATTAGTTAAACCTATTAATTTGGCAATATGATATGTATCATAACTACTTCTAATAATATTAACGCCATTTTCTTTAGCAAGTTCTATATGTTCATCTTTTATTTCACTAAATCCTGATAGTATAATCATCTTAACTTTAGAATTAACAGCATATTCTATAACACTATGTCTATCTCCTACTATTAAGATATCATCACTAGTTAGTTTAACTGTATTTATAAAAGTTGTACTACGATAAGCAGCGGCTAGAATATTACCAACTATCTCATCATCTGCTCTATTTACTTCTTCAGCATTTAAAACATTAAGTAAGTTATCATAACTAGTTTCAAGCTTCTCTACTTTAGTATTAATAAAAGTATGTGCTAAATCTTTAATTGTAACTATTCCTTTAAATTTATTTTTATCATCAACTATTGGTACACCAGTTAACCCTTCATTTAACATATAGATATAACTATCAAAAATAGATTTCTTTTCATTTAAGAAATAGCCCTTATGATAATTAATATCTTTAAGTTGTAATTTAACATCATTTAAATATGCAGGCTCTTTTACTTTAAAGTAATTTAAAGCGTATTTAGTTTCTTTATTAATTACACTTAATACACGAGGCTCTACATTAAAACCTAATTGTTTTTTTAAATAAGAATAACTTATCGCTGCACTAACTGAGTCTGTATCAGGTTTACGATGCCCAAAAACATATATTTTTTCCATATTACTCCTTCTTTCTACCAGTAGATTATATCATATTTTCTTTATATTGCAAAGGATTAAATAGGATTAACATGAATTACTGTTAAATATATTTCATCAAACTTTTCAAGTTCTCGTTCTATTTTATTAGCAATATCATGAGATTCATAAGTAGACATATTACCATCCACAAAGATAGTAAAAGATATTTGATATTTATATCCTACTGGTGTGGCATTAAAGTGAGTTATTTTCTTTACTTCACTATATTTCTTAACTACTTCTAAAACTTTATCTTTTGTATCATTATCTATAGCTTTATCCATTAAGACATCATAACTTTCTTTAAAGATTTTAAGGCCACTAATTAATATCCATAAAGCTATTAAGACACCCACCAAACCATCAACAAAATAAATTCCAAAGCTAGTTAATATAATTGCTAGTAAGTTAATACTAGTAACAATAGCATCATATAAATGGTCTTTTGAGTTAGCTTTAAGTAGTAAACTATTTAGACTCTTAGATAGTTTATTAGTATAGAAATATAAAGATAATTTAATTATTATAGTAATAATACAAACTACTATTAGCATATATGAAAAGGTATAATCGCTTTTAACTAGAATTGATTCTAGTGAGTCTTTAAATAGAGTGACTGCTACTACAATAATAACAATACTTATTAAAAGAGAATAAATATATTCTGCTTTACCATGACCAAGGTTATGATCATCATCACTTGGTTTACTTGCTATTTTATTACCTATTAATGTCATAAGAGATGAGAAAATATCTCCTAAACTATTAATAGCATCGGCCATCATCGCTTGACTTGAAGTAAAGAATGAAGCGATAAATTTAATTACAAATAAAAATAAATTAAAAAATATTCCTAAAAAACTTGCTATTTTAGTAGCTTTAAATCTTTGCATAACATCATACTCCTAATTAATTATATTATTATTTAATAGTATCTACTCGTGTTTTTAATGTCTTAACTAATCTTTTTTCTAACATACTTCTTTCTCTTAGAAGAAAGTCTACTGGTGTTACATCTTTATTTTTTCTAATAAATTTATTATAACTTGCTTTATGATTTTTAACAAACTCTTCTGCTTCATCAAATAGTCTCTTTTCTTTAATGCACTCTAAATCCATTTTATATCTTTTTAATGCTTCTTTATAAGGAACTCTAACTGCTATTTTTAAAATCTCTCTTTCAGCAATTCTATCAGAAAAATCATTATCATAAGTAACATAGAAATATTTAAGAGAACCATCTTCTTTAAAATTATCTCTATTTACTTTACAAATATCTATCATTTTAGCATTTTCTCTTACTACAATACTATGATAATCTTTATCAAAGTTATTAAGGGAAAAACTATTAAAAAGTTCACCTAAGCTATCTACTTTAACATCATCTTTAACTTGATAATATCTTATAGGCATTTCATCAAGATTATCTTGATATTCACTAAAAAATATTTCTTCTTTGCCTTTACCTACTATCTCAGTACTATTAGAAAGTAGTCTTATAAAATCTTGATTAAATAGTGCTAGAAATAAAGAAGGCTCAGTTAAAGACCAAGATTCGTCTTTATGATATTCTAATTCAAAACATATATCTTTTATAAATTTATAACCTTGTCTATTACAAGGAACAATTTCTTCTTTTAATGAACTGTTACTTAATGTAACTTTTTCACTTTCCTTAATCAAGCTAAGCATTCTTTCATTTTCTTCTTTTATAGTAGTATCAACAAGTAATTTTGTAGACAGCATATTAGAGTTCATTTTTTCTTTCATAAAGTCACTAATAAAAGCATATTCTCCATATCCAAAAGAGAAACGTACTACCCCATCTCTTTTAAAAGTTATAGCATCTTGCATTCTAATATATTTAAATAAATCAAATGGTTCATTACTAGGATATTCTTTAATATGATAAGGATATATAGTATCTTTTAAAGAGAAATAATTATTACTAAATAATAGATTAACTAAGTCTTTATTAGATAGTTTTATAATATCATTATCTTTTAGTTCTCCATAACTAAAATTAGTATAACCTGAAAAGCCTCCACTTTTATTTAAATTAAAATATCTATAATTAGCACTATCAAATCCATTACATTTCATCTTTATATTTTCCCTTTGCTTGTTTTAATAACTCTATTCTTTCACCAAAACCTTCTACTGTTTTCTCTAACCTTTTGGGATTTAATTCTATTATATCGGAATATTTTTCTAAAACTTCTTTATACTCATCTTTCAAACCATCTAATTTTGTTAAATCATATTTTTCTAACTTGATATAATTAACTAACTCATTAACTGTCATATTATGAGAATGGAAAAACTTATATTCTTCATTATCAAAATCTAAATATGGAAGTGTTACATCTGATTGTAGGCTTGTTCCAGTATCAAAAATAGGTGTTATTCTTTCCCATTCTAAAGTTTTAACATTTCTAATAATACCATAATTTTTCATATGTCTATCTGTATTTAACATTAAATAATCAACTATATACATATCTGATAATTTCTTCTTTACATCTTTAATACCATAAGACTCTAAGATGCTAACATACTTTTCATAGTCACTAACATTATCATCACTATCTAAATTCATAATATCACTAGCCGATATAATTTCTTCATCTTTAGTTAAAAAGTTCTTACACTTACTAACTAATTGCCCCGATAATATATCTAAAGTATAATTACAATAATCTAAATCAAGTCTTTTACAAATCCTAGAAGCTAGCCATTCATTTATAGGTTCTAATCCTGATATAGAATATGTTCCTTTTACTAAAACTCTATTATTATCTTTATCAATAATCCATCCTTTTTTTACCATTCCATCTGTAGTATTGTTAGGAGAATGCAAGCTGATTCTTGTACTTGATTCCCTAGAATTAGAATTTAGTGATACATCTAAATAATCTTTATACTCAAAATCATTCGTAAAAAAATTTATATCTTTCCATTTTAGATTTTGTTGTTCTTCCTTAATCCAATATTGATCAGATAAAGATAATCCATAGGCTTTATTTAAAAGTTCTGTAGGAGATACTACATTTAACCTTTCTAATAACTTCTCTATATTTTGTCTCCATGCTGGAATACCTCTACCTTTAAACCATGAATTTAATGCAACTAATACATTTTCATTATGGTTATATGCATTATATAAAGATAATGGTGCATAGTTAATATCATAAAATTCATATATTTTTTGGAATGTGTTATTCTCATCCATTTCTGCTAACAATACTTTTTTATTTTGATTCATTAAGATTACTTTCATCATTATCACCCTCTTTATGATATCTATTTCCATCTATTAAAATCATGTCTTAAACCAAGTCTTTTCGCTCTATTTTTCTTTCTTTTCTCGCTTACTTCTATATTTCTAATATCTTCTAATGCTATCTCTAAATATTTAACAGCTGTTTTATCATCAATATCAGGATGATGTTCTTTAATTTTTTTATAAAGAGCCATAGCAAGATCTTTATCACAAACTAAATTTATATCAGCATCATTTACAAAACTCTGTCCTTTTAAAACAGATGCCATAACTCTCTCATCAAAAGAAAGACTATCTTCTTTTCCTCTATTAGTTAATCTCAATGACTTATAATTCAAACCACATTTAACACAAACATAGTCATATTCTCCATATTCATCCATAGAAATACCCCATAAATGATTACAGTTTTCATACTCACCATATTTCATTAATCCAT
The DNA here is from genome assembly GCA_018712385.1 of Candidatus Onthousia excrementipullorum. Lineage (GTDB taxonomy): Bacteria > Bacillota_I > Bacilli_A > RF39 > UBA660 > Onthousia > Onthousia excrementipullorum. The sequence goes on from DVHC01000035.1 coordinate 14,729, forward strand.
ATAGATTTTTTCTTTTAGTAGCCAATGCATTTTTCTTTGCCTGTAGTTCTATATATTTTTTTACTATTGGAAGTTCTTCTAATCCCCATATTTCTTTCTCTATATTTCTATATTCTTTATCAATATCACTAAAGTCAGCCCTTATATATTCTAAATCATTTTTACTAATCATATTAATACCTCACTTATTTTCTTTATTTTCATCATCACATTTACTAGCTAGCTTTAAAGCACAGTAAATAAATAAAACTATTACTGCTAAGATTATTCCTAATATTATATAAAACATAGCATTGCCCCTTTTTATATAGTATAACACATAAACAAGGGTGTTTTATAAAAATATTAACTTACTTATTATTTAATACTTCATTTATCTTATCTTTAGCTTGATTTACACTATTCATATCAGGTATCATTGCATAGTCATAATCATTTAATATTGCAATAAAAACATTATTACTATCTGTACCATCTACTGATTGAGTAGTAAATTTCCACTCTATTCCATCAATTGTATCTTTAGCAATAGATGTAACTACATCTTTAGGTATTGTTGTTGTATATAAATTACTTAAAGAATCTAATATTTCTTTATAGTTTGTAAATGAATCGGTACTCTTTAATTTATCAAAGATAGCAAGTATAATTTTTTGACAGTTCTTTTGCCTTACTCTATCTCTTCCTATAAAAGCATTTCTTTCTCTTGCAACAGTAAGTGTCTCTATACCATTTAGATGTTGACATCCTTTTTTTACATATAATTTTTCTTTACCACTATCATCATATGAATTTAATATAAGAGCATGAGTAGTAGTATAAGCTTGATCAGAACAATAAGTAATTCCACCTATAGTATCTACTAATTCTACAAGACTTTCAGTAGTTACTTTTATATTATAATCTATATTAATATCAAAGAACTTTTCTAAAGATAGTTCATTTGCATCCTCTCCAAATGCATACATATGAGAAAGAGAATCTTTTTTACCATTTGTACCTGCTATTTCCATATAATAATCACGAGGAATACTAGTCATTAATATTTCATGGGTTTTAGTATTAACTGTAATTATAGCATTATAATCTATAAGACCTGCAAAGTCTTTACCACCTATATAGATATTAAAGGCATCTTTTGTCTTTTCACTAGTTTCATTAGTTGAAGTAATATCTAGTTCATAAATAATTTTAAAGTTATTAGAATTAATAGTATTATCTAAAGTTAATAATATATTATAACTATTTTTATCTATTAATATAAAATCTATTTCATTATTAACAATATCTCCTATCATTTTAGGAGCATCATCGTAAGTTTTAGGATTAACATCAAATTCTTTTTTTATTTTAGTTAAAGCTTTATCAATACTATTATTATCATAGTAATAGATATCTCCTTTAATATCTTTTTTAGTATAGTTATTACTTTTATTAGTAACTATGTAATATGTAGTTACAGTTTTTTCATTATAGCTAAAAGATTTATCTAAGAAGTTATTAGCATAATATAGATAGTAAGTACCTATTATATTTATTATAATTGCCACAATTATTAAGATAATTCCTATAATCTTAAAGATTTTCTTTTTTATATTAATAAAAATTATACTTAATATATTTATTATAGAGATTATAACTATTATTAAGATTAAATATTTAGTTGGCAATATATTTATATTTAATAATAGATATAACATTACTATAAAGGTAATGATATCTATAATACTAAGTATATTTAATTTACTTATTTTTTTCATAATTCATCTCTCTTTTCTTATAAGTAATAAAAATGTATATTAAACAAGCAAGTATTACTCCTATCATATCTATTAGAACATCAGTAAAGTGTCCTGTTCTACCAGATATAAATAATTGATGTATTTCATCAGTACAAGCATAGATAAAAGATATAATAAATGTAAATATTACTACTTTTCTTTTATCTTTATTTATTTCTTTAATAGCAAGTATTAATAGGATTGCTAAGATGAAATAAACAGTACTATGAGCACATTTTCTAAGAGGTGTATTTAAATCATCTACTAGATTATTTATCTCTTTTTCAGATGGTTTTTCATCTATTATACCAGTAGATTCAGCGATTTCTACAGTTTGTTCTATTGTATCATTTATTATCTTAGTACTACTACCATTAGAAGAAGTGCTATTCATATTAGAGAATAAGAATATTATAATCATCCATAGTATTACAAATATAAATAATATAGTTTTTTTCATAGTCTAACCCCTTTCTATACATAAATGCTAATCTCTTGTAAATAAATCTCTTGTATATACTTTATCGCTAATCTTTTTTGTATTATCATCCATTCTATTTACTAAAACTACATCAGATAAATTACTAAATTCATTGAAATCATTAATTACCTTACAATCATTAAAAGTAGAATCCTTTAATGTTGGTTCGTAAATAACTATATTAATGTTATAGAATTTCAATCTATCAATAATTCCTTGTATTGCACTAGCTCTAAAGTTATCAGAATCAGTTTTCATAGTTAATCTATAAATACCAACTGTTTTAGGATTTTTTCTAAGAATCATTCTTGTAATATGATCTTTTCTTGTATCATTAGACTTTACTATTGCTTCTATTAAGTTTTGTGGAACTTGTTTATAATTAGCTAATAATTGTTTTGTATCTTTAGGTAAACAATATCCACCATATCCAAAAGATGGATTGTTATAATGATTACCAATTCTAGGATCTAGACATACACCATCTATTATATCTTGTGTATTTAATCCTTTTAACTCAGCATAAGTATCTAGTTCATTAAAATATGAAACTCTTAATGCCAAATAAGTATTAGCAAATAATTTTACTGCTTCAGCTTCTGTAGAATTCATATATTTTACTACTACACCTTTTTTAATAGCACAATCTAATAATAAATCAGCAAATTCTTCTGCTCTTTTGCTTTTTTCTCCTACAATTATTCTAGAAGGATATAAATTATCATACAAAGCTTTTCCTTCTCTTAAAAATTCTGGAGAAAACATAATATTATCAATACCATATTTTTCTTTTACTGATTCAATAAAACCAACTGGAATAGTTGACTTTACTACCATAGTAGTATCAATACCCATACTAATAACTTTTTCAATAATATCTTCAACACTAGATGTATCAAAGAAGTTTAATTCATCATCATAATTTGTAGGAGTACTAATTATAATAAATTTAGCTCCTTCAAATGCTTCTTTATAATCTAATGTTGCTGTTAAATTTAGATCTTTAGTTTTAAAAAACTCTTCAATCTTTTCATCTTTAATTGGTGAAATACGGTCATTAATCATCTTAACCTTTTCAGGAATAATATCTAATGTCATAACTTCATTATTTTGACTAAGTAATGTTGCTAAAGATAAACCAACATACCCTGTTCCTGCTACTGCTATTTTCATATCTAAAACTCCCTTTCAAAAATAATCATATTGTATTATAATACTAGCACTTATTACAGGCAAGCACTTTTAATTTTTTTTCTACCTATTTTTGATAAAATTTTCTTAATATCAACTATAGACAAAATATATTTTAAATTCAAGACTCCATATATAACGCAACCCAAACTCAATTGAAGCAGCAATCGTAATAAAGTGTTCATTGATATATAATTAAAAGAATATACTGCTATCAACATTACAAATGCTTTAATAAAAAAAGGTAATGCATTTTTTATATATTTTTTAACATTCAATTCGTTTTTTACCGATATAGTTTGATAAATAGCTACTATTGCCTCAGCAAATATTGTCCCAATACATGCGCCGACACTTGCATACTTTGGTATCAAAATAATATTTATGACTAAATTAACAATAGCACCTAAAGAAACAGATATAATATAGTCCTTGTCTCTTTCTTTAGGAATTAAATATTGAGTTCTTATCACATTTGCAAATGATAAAAATGGTAGTGTTACCGCTAAAAGCATTATTAAAATCCCAGTCTTTTGGAATTCTTGCCCAAAATAAAATGGAGCAAATTTATAACCAATAGCAATAAGTCCAAAGCACATTGCAAATGATAAAAACATAACAAAACTAATGGATTTAGTAATATAGTCATTTGCTTTTCCCTTTTCACCTTTGGCAAGAATATTTGACATTCTAGGTAACATAACAGTACCCAAAGCTGTTATTAAAGTCATAGGTATATTAGTTATCTTTTCTGCATTTTCAAAAAAGCCCACTTCATTTACGTTAGTCATCATTCCTAACATTACCTTATCAATCATTTTATACAAACTGACAGCGATGACTGGGATAAACAAAACTAAATTGGGTTTTATATGCTTTATTATATCTTTTAATGAGATTTTCACAAAACTTATTTTTTTTCTCACAGAGTTCCACAATATAAGCTGACTTAATACAGTCATTCCTGACATAATTAAAGTATATTTCCATAAATCTTGACTTTCTTTAACAAAAAGGAAAATCAATACTACATTACCTACTTTTACAAACGAATTACGCGTAATAGTTTTTTTAAATTCTTCAAGACCAAAAAACAACCAATTAATATCTAATATAGATGATACAATAAATAAAGTTTGTATTAGTGCAATCAATCTATATTGATTATCAAATAAATATATATACAACAAGTATAAAATCAACATTACAATTCCCATCACAAGTTGAAAAAAATAGATACTCCAAAATGTTTTAGATAATTTTTTCTTATCATCACGAACTTTAGCAATGGATCTATTACCATAATTATTTACACCTAAAAGTGTTAACAACATAAAATAATATACTATAGAATATGTATAAGAATAAGTACCTACACCTTCAGCCCCTACTACTCTAGACAAGTAAGGGGCAGTTATTAATGGAATAATTAATATTAATATTTGATATATGATATTGTATATAAAGTTTTTTTTAGGACTATGCATTTTTATCACCTATATTAACCAATTTGTTTAAATATGGAATTTTATTTATAATAACGGATATTGTTAAACTAACAAAAAACAATCCAATCCATATTATTGTTGAAAGAATCCAGCCACCATTATGTACAGTTAAATCAAATAATTTTACAAAAAAGATATGAATTACATAAATACCGATTGAATTTTTTTCTATATAGAGAATTACATTGCTTAATTTTGAGCTTTTAATATCTAATGATAATATTAAGTTAAACAAACACACACACCAAAATATAATCAAAATATTTCCATATATATATTCTGAGTTTATAAATTTAGTATATTTAAAATATAGCAGATATTGTGTGATTACCGCTCCTATTGATAAAAACACTAATAATATAATTTTTTTCTTTGATATGTTTATTTTTTTGTTATTTACATAATTTGAAATATATCCTCCTAAATAAAAATAAAACAGCCACAACCAAACTCTAAACGTTTGAGGAATTAACTTCATAATTATAAAATTATCTTTTAACATAATAACGTTATTGATTGTATCAAATAATACAGAAACTATCAAACATATTGTTAAAAATATAATATACCTTTTCTTTGTTATAAGGATTTTATTTAGAATTATTGCAAAAAAATATACAAGTGTTAATGCCCAAAAAAACCAAAATATACTTAATCCACTTTCTCCAAATATTGAACCAATAAATATTATTAACGGATTATTTCTTCTAAGAATGCCATATATAATAGACCAAATAACTACAAGAAGTATCATCTGAATACCTTTTTTTATTAAATATTTAGCCGTCCGTTTTTTCCTTAATATTAAGTAACCGTTGACTAAGAAAAAAATTGGAATTGCAAATCTCGAAAAATAGTATAATGCTGGATTATATATTTCTCCTAAATATACATTTCGTTGCGTATGTAGCGCTAATACCGCTAGACAAGCCATTACTTTTAATAACGAAATGGATACATTCTTTTTTTTTATTACTTTATTCATAATTATCACCCAACTTTTTTGAATATTGATGAAGATATAATGCAAAATACATTATATATATATCAAATTGATATTTATATAAAATACTTTCTATCATACAAATCAGCACATAAACAGTAATAATAGATAACATCGCTCCGTCTTTTTTTTCATATGCCGTATTTATTATTTTTCTAAGCAAATAATAAATAATAATGAAGGTTAATATTCCATAATTCAAAACTAAACTCAAATATGAATTATCAAGAACTGAAGCTCTTTCAGATATTAATTTAGCCTCTTGAGTGCTTATATAATTTATTTTATTACCTAATAAGTTAATATCATATTCATTTAAAAAACTACTTGCGTAAAAAATTCTATTCGATAAAATTTCATTCACTTTAATTACAAATTCATTGTGATTATTATATAAATTAACAAAGATTAGTGTTAATGCTATAAAGATTATAGGTAAATTTATTATAATGAATTTAAAAAAATTATTATATAAATATTTGATTTTTAACTTCTGACTTAGAAATATTAAAACTAATAAAAGTAATAACCCAATTACGCTAGTTCTACTATTTGAAACAAAATATATTAATAATGCCATTATTAAAATAACCAAATAATTTTTTATTTTAAACTTTTGATAATTCAAATATACATAGTCTGCACATATTGTAAACATATACATTCCAAAATTATTAGGATGAGCAAACCCCATCGAGCTTCTTATTCTTCCATCAGGTCTATACATAAAATAATTATTTGTTAAGTCCATATTATATAGTATTATTACTATGGTGCATAAAACGACTCTGATTATAATATCTTTTTTAATAAATTTTTCAAAGTCTTCACCAGGATATATAAGAATTAAAAGATATAATAATAATATATTATTATCACCTGTTATAATATAGCTTACCATAAGAACTGTTATAATGATTAATGATATTATTATTATTTTTAATGACATTTTTTTGATTCTTATCACAAAAAATAATATCATTAATCCAAATGCAAAATATTTAATGTATGGAATGAAGCTCATTAAAAATTTAACATTGGACATTATTGAACAAATTAATAAGAGTGTGTAAGTAAAGTAAAAAATTGAATTTTCTTTGATTTTAAATTTATCTATCATATTGCTCACTTTCTTTTAACTCTATTAATGTTTTATCTGGCAATAACTTTATTGTTCTTTTTAATCTAATGAACCTGTAAATTTTACTAATTGGAAAATATAAATCAAAAATTTCTAAAACTAATTTAATTCTTTTTTGAAATGTTAAATTAGGACTATATTTCTTTTTAAAATAATCTAATTTATTAATATTTCTAAGCTGTCTGTTTCTAACCAGATATACTAATAAATTATAGTAATTATCCGTATAAATTTTTTTAATTTCATCTTTTTCAAAATTATTTATTTGCTTTTGAAAGGTTTCCAAGAATTTTATTCTATATTCAATCATTTTATCAATATTTGGCACATTAGATCTGTCTTCTTCCATCTTCACAACCGAAAAATCTTCAATATAATCAACTTCATACTTAGAAAAATATCTTACTAGCACTTCTAAATCTTGATGTCGAAAAAAGCTTTCGTCAAAACCATTTATATCAACTAAACTCTTTTTAGAAAAAAACAAATTACTACCTGTAGCAAAAAATGATTTTTGACTTAGAATGTCTTTTTGTAAATTTCCGCTTTTTGTGTTTCTCACAATTTTTTTTATTTTATTGTTTTCTATTACGATAACCCCTGTGTAGTACAAATCAGCTTTTTTTCCTTTTTCACTTATTTTTTGTAAAATGTTTTTTATTCTATTTTTAAGAAAATAATCATCATCATCTAAAAAAGTAATGTAGTCACCTTTAGCTTGTAATATTCCTGTATTTCTAGCCGCAGCGCCATTTTTATTCTTTTTATGTTTTAAATATATTACCTTTTTGTTATTTTTATATTGTTCCATGATTTCTTCCATTTTTTTTCTATCTTCGCAGTTTTCATCATTATCGTCAACTACAATAACTTCTATATTAGAATATGTTTGATTTAAAACACTATTTATTGCTCGACATATAAATGCTGGCCTTTTATATGTGGGAATAATCACACTAACTTTAACACTCATTGTTTCACCTACTTTACTAAACTTGTATTTATATCATAATATTTACTTTTTATAATTTTTTGTTTTAACTTAATTATCATTGCACATAATTTATAAAACTTTATAGCTTGGTATTTTTGCCATTTATCAGCATAAATAATAAATTCTTCATTGCCAAACATTTCATATAATAATTGTAATTGCTTAATGTGTAAATCATGATAGGCTGGACTTGCAATAGTTCCTTTTAAGTCATAATTTGACCAAAATTTTCGATCGTACAATTTTAATTTTTTTATCATGGAAGCAACTGTTCGATTTAAAATATCTTTATACTTTTCATCGTCATTAATTAAAGTGTAATCATAAAGACCAAAGATAGTGAAAACCCATCCATTTAATACTGATAAATTATATTTAGATACATATTCTTGAAAAATAACATCATTTTTTTCATAAAGACATGTGCCACCATTTTTAATATCCTTAATCATGAAATCAATTGCTTTGGTTGCGCTTTTATAATATTTTTCTTTCTTTGTTTCTGTATATGCTCTTAATAATACTGATATTCCTTCGCTTTGACACATCGAAGATTGAGTTTGGTGAGCTTGGTCTTTTAACTTTCCCATGCAATCCCACATTCCATTTTTATTCTGATTACTAATTGCCCAGTCTGCAATGTTAATAAACTTTTCTAAAAATTCTTTTTTATTTTCTAAAAGATATTTGTCATAAAGTCCCAGGGCATATTGAAAAATGGTAATTGGAAAATAAGCTTTTACATTAGCTACTGTAATATTTATTGGGATGCCCTTATCATCTAAAATTGTCTTATCAGATACTTTATTTGTTAAATCATTATAATATCCTTTTACTGTACTTAAAGAATAGCACTTTCCTCTTCCTTGTTCTACATGAAATTGACTTTTACCAAATAACATATTCATCCATCTTCTTAATAGTTTTAAAGCTTTCATAATACTACCTCTCTATTTCTTTTTTAAAATCCCTTAATAATTCTGTTAGCATATATTTTTTTGACAACTCCCTGGATTTTATTTTAAACTTTTCTATTTTTCTAGATGAAATCATTTCTGTTACCTTTTTATACATATCTTCATAATTCTGATATTCAAAAATTACTCCATTTTCGTTGCTTAAAATATATTCTTTTGCATATTTCCAATTTGAAGCAACAACAGCCAATCCAGCAATATAGCAATCAATTAATGCACCTGGTAAACATTCGCCAGGATATTCTGTAGGAAATATAAATATATCATATTGAGATAAAATCTCATATTCATGTTGATTATCTGGAACTATCTCTCCATGATATTTAATAGCTGAACTAAATTGTTTTTTAATTACTTTTAAGTAATCATCAGTACATTGTCCATATATATCTAAGGAACATTTTATATTTTCTTTGTTTAGCCTATTAATTAACTGTATTGCTTCTTCAATTCCTTTTTGTTTTATTACTCTTCCAAAATACACAAACTTCACATTATCAGTTTTCTTATAACAATTTTTGAATTTTTTAGGATTTCGAAAATTATTTAAAACTTTTACATTGTTAATACCTAAATTATTCAAATCTTCCTTTAAAGTATTTGCTTCTACATAAATCTGTTTCAATCTTTTATATGTATTTAAGTTCCATTTTTTTTCTTTAATATTTCTAAACAAAGATCCACCGATTACAAAATAATATACCTTTTTTTTACACTTTATTTTTCGAAAAAAATCTAATACAATATGTGCTCCTTTATCGGCTGATGATACAATTATTTCATCGCATTGAAAGAAATAAAAAAGAATAGAAACAACTAATTTAAAAATATGTTTTTTCCAATTATCTGTATCTATAGAAATAACTTGTATTTTCTCTATATCATTAAGATAATCTCTTAATAATCTACATTTAATTGTTTCACCATCTAACCTATTTCTATTATCAGCAGTCGTGGCAATATATAATATTTTTTTCATATAGCACCTACTTCTTTATATAAATTCTCTTCTTTACAGCATTAAATGCATACCCAACAAAACAGTAACAAGTTTTCCATAATGGAAGTTTTTCTATTTTTCGATACCAATACCAATTCATTTTAACAGCTTTGAACTTATTGCTTGATAACGAATTACTAACTACTCTATAATAAGACAAATTTTCAGGGCATTCATAACAATCAAATCCATTTTTTAATAATTGACACCAAGTCGCAGCATCTTGTCGTCTCCTAATATTGGGCATTTCTAATAATTCTTTTCCAGTTAATTTTGTATCTACCATAACACAAACAGTTTGAATAATAGTATTTCGTAAAAATAAATTATAATTAACCTTTTTAGGAATCTTAATTACTTTATTTAACGAATTACCATTTTCATATATTTTTTCATAATCAGTACATGTAAAAGCATAGTTGTTATCTAACATAAAATTAACTTGTTTTTCTAATTTTTCATTTTTCCATAAATCATCAGCATCAAGATACGCAATAAATCTTCCTTTGGACTCATGTAACGCTTTATTTCTAGCAACAGCTGCACCACTATTTTTTTCTAATTTAATATATTTAATTCTAGAATCATCTTTTGCATATTTTTTAATTATATCGGCAGAATTATCCGGGCTACAATCATCTACCATTAACAATTCCCAATTATCATATGTTTGATTCAAAACACATTCAATAGTATCTTTTACAAATTTCTCACACTTGTAAATAGGTGTGATAATTGATACTAATTCATTCCTTTCTTTAGTCATAACAACACCTCTCAAAAATAAAAAGTACTCATGTTAAAACACCGTACTTTTATTTAGCTCCTTTTTTACAAATTACCGCACTTATTGTTTTAAACACACACTTAATATCTAACCATAAACTTCTATTCTTTACATAATAATATTCTAATTCTAGTCTTTCTTCATAAGTGGTTGCACTTCTACCATTACATGCCCACCATCCAGTAATACCAGGCCTTACACTTTCATATATTTCATGATTACCATTATGTGAATCTAATTCTCCTGGTACTAGTGGCCTAGGACCAATCATAGACATATCACCTTTTAAGATGTTAATAAATTGAGGCGCTTCATCAAGAGATGTTTTTCTAAGAATATTACCTATTTTAGTAATTCTTGGATCGTTTTCAAATTTTTGATATTTCTTCCACTCTTCAGCTCTTTTTTTATCATTTTTTAAAGTTTGCTCTAATATTTCATCTGCATTAATGACCATAGACCTAAATTTATATAGTTTAAACTCTTTACCATCTTTTCCAATTCTTTTTTGAAAATAGAATATAGAATCAAAGTCTTTATTACATATATTTACAATCTTCACTATAACAATCAATGGTACTAAACATACTACTCCTATTAATCCACATACTATATCAAAACATCTTTTTACAAACAAATAAACTAACTCTCTTACTGATGATAATACTGATACTTTTTTCTTTACTTCTTCATATTCATTAACATCTACTATTATTTCACTAGTTTTAATAAAATCTTCTTCTTTTCCTTTATTGTCATCATCGACTACATCAATCATTTCGTTCATATTAACTACACTCCTACCACTTTTAATACTCTCACCTTTTTATACTAAAGTTTTCATTTAGTATAACTTTATCAAAATTATTTTTTAACACATCCTCTACCATGTTATCATTTTTTAATATTGATTTCAATTTCTTTTTTAATTTTTTTATCTTAAAATCTCCATCATGATGACAATCACTTCCTAAAAATGTTATCTTATGATTTTTTAATAAATAAATTAAAGTTTTTTTGGCATCTCTACCATATTTGCCGAACAAACTTTTATAATTTCCTTGTAGTAATACCCCCATTCTTAGATATTCCTCTATATGTTCTCTATGTTTTTGAAAGATTCTATATCTTTCCGGATGAGCTAGTATTGGAACGTATCCTTTTACTATTAGGTTATAAATTATATCTTTAGTATTATATAACATATTACCTAAAGGAAATTCTATTAAAATATATTTAGAATTATTTAAGGTAGTTATTTCTTTGTTTTTTATTAATTTTAAAATATTTTCATTTATTAACACTTCGTTACCTAAATACAATTTTATATTTATCTTTTCTTTTTCTACTTCTTCTTTTAGTTCATTAAAGCGTTTTATCTTTTCTTTATTATTACAATTATATTTACTATCTTCTATATAATGCGGAGTAATCATTAACTCAGTAATCCCTTGTTTTTCAGCTTCTTTTAATAAAGTTATACTCTCACTTATATCCTTACTGCCATCATCTATTCCATACAAGAGATGTGAATGCATATCTTTCATCTTTTTCTTTTCTTCTTTTTCTTACTTTTATTTCCATCACCATAGTATTCATTAGAGTAATAACTATAGTAACTATTATCTTTAACTGATGCTTTATTTATAATTACTCCTGATATTTTAGTATTAGCTTTTTCAAATACTTTTTTAGCTTTATCTAAACTTTCTATTTTAGTTTTTTTATTACTTACAACGACAATATTAGTATCACTATATTTAGTCATTATCATTGTATCACTAAGCCCTAAGACTGGTGGACAATCAAGAAGAATAATATCGTATTTACCTCTTAATTGTTCCATTAGTTTTTTATTATTTTCAGAAACTAGTAGTTCTACAGGATTAGGTGGTGTTGGTCCTGTTGGTAATAAATCTATATTTTTGTTGGTAGTTTCAACTATATATTTTTTTAATTTTATATCATCTTTATAATTTAGTATTAAATTAGAGTATCCTCCACTAGTTAGATTCATTACTTCAAATATTTCATGTTGTCTTCCTCTTCTTAAATCACAATCTACTACTAATACTTTTTTACCTTCTTGAGCATATGCTACAGCAAGATTTGCTGTTATAAAACTCTTACCATCTCCTGACATAGGTGATGTTAATAGTATTACTTTCATTTCTTTATCTATTGCTTGAAAAGCAAGATTAGTACGAATTGTTTTTATAGCTTCACTAAATACTGATTTAGGGTTAGCATTAATTATTAAATCTGTTGTCATAATCACTACTCCTTATCTTCTTCTTTAGGAACAATTCCAATAACAGGAAGTCCTAATTTTTCTTCTACTACTTCACTTGATTTAATAGTAGTATCAAAATAATACATAACAAATACTATGCCAAAAGATAATACGATTCCTATCATTAAATAGATAATATTGTCTTTTACATAGTTAATGTTATAAGGAGAAGTAGCAACCTCAGCTTTATCTATAATTGTAACATTTTCTAGATTATAGATATCTTGTACTTCTTTAGAAAATACAGTAGCTACTTCATCGGCTATTTTAGCAGCTTCTTTTCTTTTAGAACTATTTACAGTAATTTTAATAATTTCTGTATCTTCTACTGATGATGTTGTAATATTTTTTGATAAACTTTCTGTTGTAGTTTTTAGTTTTAAATTATCTATTACTTGCGATAATACTGTTCTACTTGTAATAATTTGACTATAGGTACCAATCAAATTTTGATTTAATACTGAGTCACTTTGACTATAACCTTTTTTACTCTCACCAACTAAAACAAGTGTAGTATTACTTTGATACATTGGAACTCTAGTAATAATTGTATAAATATTACCGATAACTACAATTGCAACTATTGCTATAAGGATCCAAAGTATTCTGAATTTGAAGTATGTATATACTTCTTTTAAATTAATCTCTTCCATAAAACCCTCCTGAATACGTATAAATCGCTGTTATTATAACATTTGATATACAGCTAGTCAATAAATTTTAAAAATTTATTGATTTTATAGCTTGAAAATTAAAAATTGCCCTATAAATCTAGAGCAATTTTTTTATTTTAGTAACTATGGTTCCATAATTTTCATTTTTACTTAAATCATTAAGATCCACCCATTTATAGTTAGCATGTTCTTTTACATCTATTTTGATTTTAGGGATTTTATCCACCATAAATAAATATCTAAAATCAAAATGATAATGTTCAGGTAAATTTAGTCTTTTATTATAACTAATTAAATGGATATCTATATCTAGAGGTAACAACTCATTTTTAGATAATTTTAATTGTTCTATATTTTTTAGCCCTGTTTCTTCAAATATTTCTCTTTTAGCTGCTTCCAACACATTAATATCATCGCTATTAATATGTCCTCCTGGGTATAGATACATGTTTAAATCTTTATGATATAGTAGGAGAAATTTCTTTTCTTTTTTTGCATAAATAAACCCACTCGCTACTATATGGCCGTTAAAATTATTCCAATCGACTACTTGTTCATCTGTTGAATTCTGTAGATAATTTAGTAATTTTGTTTGTCTTGTTTTTTCTTTAGGGAATATTAATAAATAATCATATAAAGTATTTAATAGATCTTCTTTCATATTTATTTTTCTCCTTCTTTTAATAATTGTAAAAGTTATTCAATGGCTTCTGTTATTTCATTATCATATTCACTATAGCCATTACTTTTATAAGATTTAAATAAAGCTTTTACAGCTGAATATTCTTTTGTATCAGCTATCACAGATATTTTTATTATCACCATTAAACAGATTCATTAAATAATATTTCCTTAAATGTTACAAATATATCATCATTTTTAAGTAAATTATTAGAGGCATCTATAGGTGATAATCCTTTTCTGGTATTTATCTATGGTAATTGACTGTGAGAAATATTTTCTAATTCATCAGCACTGTATTTACCATAAATTTCAATTGTTTTATTTAATGGATTCATAACTTCTTGATTAAAATTAAATTTTTCTACACTCTCTATTGATAATAAATTCACACCATTATTTTTAAATAAGAAATTATTTAAGTTATTCGAATCACTATTATTTTGAACTAGGTAAATACCATAACTAAAATATAATAACTTTTGTAATTTTTTATGAGTCATTGATTCTATATGTAAAAACAATTTAACAATTTAATAAATATCATTAACTGCAAGTTTCATATCTAACACCTCCAATATATATTCAAATTAATTATTTTTTTGCATATAGAATTCATCATGCATTTCAACCTAAGTTTATAACGCAAAGTATGTTTGTCAATATATATACCTATTTTAATAGTCTTACTTAAAAAAAAGATATTATTTTGTTAAAGTCGTTATTATTCAATTGAATTCCAAAATATATTTTATTTTTTGCTTTAATTTCTTTTAAGTTCTTTTGTGTATTTTTAAAGAATAAAAAGCAAGGAACGTTGTATACATTTTTATATTCAAAAATAAGAGCTTTTACATTTTGCTTGTTAATTAAATACTCTATTATTTTTTTGCTCATAAGTGGATAAAATGAGATTGTTTTTCCGTTATTGTTTATTGTATTTCCGCCATTGCTTACATCCTTAATTAAAAAATAGATTTGTTTGCAGCTTTTCTTACATTTATTTGTTGCCATAAATTTTTGCATGTTAAGAAGATAATCACCAACTTTACTATAGTGTTTCTCAAATATTTTTATAAAATTTTTTTCATAATTATCTAATGAATTATTTGTTGTGACATGTTCAAAAAAATAATTACTTCCTTTCATTTGATGTTTTTCCAAAGCCACTTTTTTTATTTTTGACTCTTGTAGCCTGACTGTATCCCCTACATTTTTTTTATCTAGATATGAAGAGAATTCAAACACTTCTAAGCCAATACATTTATTATCTTTTGTGATAATAATATCAGGTGACTCTGAATCTTGCATTGTTTTATTGTTAATAAGATTGTTATATACATCTTCGCTATCTAATAATATTTTTATTTCTGGAAAAATTAAATCCGATTTTAGTAATTGTAACTCCGTAGGTTTTGAATCATTACTGTTAAACATATACTTCCTCCTAAAAATCTTTTATAATAGTATAACACAGATTCAATAATAATTAGGATAATTTTCCAAATTACATCATTCTACTTTTCGATACACTTTTATTAATTTCTGTTCTTCATTAGTTAGCTTTTGCAACAATAACATTTTATACTTCTTGCTTTAATATAACAATATTCTATGTATCCACCATTTCTTCTATCTCATCTTTTGTATATATTTATAGTACAAAAAAAGACCAATATGGTCTTTATTTCTATAGTGGTGCGGGTAACAGGAGTTGAACCTGCACGTCTAAGACACTAGATCCTAAGTCTAGCGCGTCTGCCAATTCCGCCATACCCGCAAGATAAATGGTGGACCCTGATGGACTCGAACCATCGACCGTCCGGTTATGAGCCGGATGCTCTAACCAACTGAGCTAAGGGTCCATAATAATCACTGCTATTTAATATTAGCATAAATTCTAGACTTCTGCAAGAGGTTTTAACAAAAAAATAGCCATAATTTTATGACTATTTATTTAGCATATTTAATAAGTTGATTTTAAACATATCTTTTTCAGGGTGAGACTTAGATATCATTACTCCTTTATAAGTAGATAACTCGGCCATATGACCTTCATTTAAAATACCTTCTGGAGTAATATTAGTAAGAAGAATAACTCTTTTTTCAGGATATACTGTATAATGAACTCTAATCTCTCCATGTACTTTAGCGAATAATTCATCTGTTGGTAACTTAAGTTCATAATTCATAGTACCTGCTTTAGTATCTTCACTAACCTTTTCACCTAAAAAATGACCACGTCTAAGTTCTGGATAATATTCAAAAGTTAGTTTTTTATAAGCTAACATGTTATATTTTCTTACAGAACGTTCTCTTTTTCTAAAATCATTCTCATCTAAATATTCAAATATAAATGACTTCTCCATATGTATAACCCCCTTTATTAAAACCCCCATATCTTGAAGTTGCTTGTATTATACTACAAAATTAGCAATTTGTCAAATTTTCTCGAAAACTTCATCTATTATCGAATATAAATAGCAACTAGTTGGTAGATTTAACTTATTACTAATTACTTCTCTGTAGCCATTAAGTTGGTCTATATAAGCTTTATCTTTAGTATTTTTAAGTTTGTAGTCTATAATAATAGATTCCTTATCACTAACCAATAATAAGTCTATTTTACCATGATAAGTTATATTACTATTTTCATAAATAAATTCATATTCTTGATATTTTTTATAATCTTTATATTGTCTCATAAAACTACTATTAAGAAACTTAGTAAGTTTATCTTTATAATAGTTATCTTCTATATAAGGTAACTTGTTATTAGTAAAGTCTATTCTTTCAAATAAAGTATGAACAACTCTTCCTACTTCTAGAAGTTTTAACTCGTTCTTAGTTTTAGCATCATCACTTTCTTTATGATATGTTGCTTTTTCTAAAACACTATTATCATAAATAGAAGGAATAATCTCTAACTCTTTAATATTATTATTTATTTTAGAATCTACCTTCTTAACTTCTAAGTAAGCTTTAGATATATCTTTAATATCAGTTATTTCTTTAGTTTTATCTTTAAATAGAGATGCTACACTAATAACCATCTTAGCAAAGTTAGTATAATTAAGCCTATCATAAGTACTAACAATGTCTCCTATTTCTTTATCATTTTCGATATTAGGCATAACTATAATCATTTTCTCTCTTGCTCGAGTTAATGCTACATATAAAAGTCTAATCTTTTCACTAATATCTTTTTGTTTTAATTTTTCTAGTGAAAGAGTCTTAGTAATTAGTTTATTATTAGTATCAACTTCATCTATAATGATACCATAATCTTCATCAAATAAGACATTACTCTTATATTCATCTTTATTAAAGTCTTTATAGAAGCCTGCAAAATAACAGATAGGATATTCTAGTCCTTTAGATTTATGAATAGTCATAATCTTAACACTATTACTATCTTCTTTACTAATAGCAAGTTTAATCTCTAATTTCTCATTATTTATTTTCTCTAAATAATCACTAACATCAAGAATAGTAAAGTTACTATTTTCTAAGTTTGTAATTAAATTGTAGAAGTATTCCATCCTACTAGAGTTAATCTCAACATTACCTATTAAAGTAAGTTTATCTATATAATTTAATTTCTCTAATAGTTTTTCTAAATAGACTACTGGGGTTAATTCATCTATATTTTCTAAGACTTCCTTAAATAGTCTAAAGACACTAGTATCTTTATAAGTGTTATTAACTAAAGCCTGATAAATTTCATCATCGGTATAAGAGAAAAGAAAACTACGAGCGATGGAAGTGAAAGCAAGACGAAAATTAGTATCATAAGTGTTAGTAATAATAGATTTTGCTATAATAAAGAAGTTTTTTAATAAATATAAATCTGTACTACCACTAGTCTTTTCATCTTCATACAAAGTAATAGGTAGTCCTAAATATTCAAAGACTTGTTTATAAGTAGTAAAATCAGTCGCTCTATCTAAAAGTATAACAAAGTCCCGATACTCTATTTCTCTTAAAGTATCCTCATCTTTATCATAGACTAAGTACTTACTATTAACTTTTTCTTTAATATCATTTGCAATAATAAAGGCTTCTTTTTCTAGTTTACTAAACTCCTTATCTTTAGCATCATAAGTATAAATCTCTAAGTAGTTATTATTAGTAGTTTTGGCACTTGTCTCATAAGTCATATTACCAAAGACCATTGCATGCCCATTATTATAATCTGCTTCTCCTAAATAATCATCCATAATATGAGAAAAGAATAGATTTATATCTTCTAAGACTTCCCTTCTACTTCTAAAGTTCTTAGCAAGATCTATTACTCTACCCCCAATACCTTTCTTATAGTTATCATACTTATCTTTAAAGATAGAGGGATTAGCATTACGGAAACGATAAATAGACTGTTTAATATCGCCTACCATATAGACATTATCTTTACTAATATAACTAATAAAGGTCTCTTGGATATCATTAGTATCTTGATATTCATCTATTAATATTTCTTTAAAACCATTCTTAACTTCTTCTCTAATCTCTAAATTATCACGGACAAGACTAATAGCAAGCTTCTCTATATCCATAAAGGTATAGTAGTTATTTTCTTCCTTATATAGAGTGAATCTCTTATCTAACTCTTTAACTAGTTCTAAAATACAAGAGATATATTCTTTAGTCTTAATAATACTAGCTTTAATATCATCAGTACTTTCATATATAACTAAGTCTTTAAACTCTTTTAATAATGCTGTTAAATTATCTCTAGTCTCTTTAGAATCACTATCTACACCTGTTCTTGCCCTAGGTAATGATGTAAAAATAGTCCTTCTTAGCTCTTCATAAGTACTGGCATTTATAAAAGGTAAAAACGCATCTTCTAACTGTTCTAAATATTTACTAGATGTTAAAGCTCTGACTTCTTCATATAAATTTATAATCTCTTCCTTTTTAGTCTTAAGAAGTTCTAAATATTCATTTATATATTTATCTATTACTTCATCGCTATAATATTTAGAGATATAAGTATTAATAAATTCATCTTTATCTAGTTTTAAATCTAGACTACTATCAAGTTCTAATATCCTTTTCTTAAGAGTTTTATCATCTTTAAGACAAAATTTAGTAATTAAATTAAGAAAATCATTAGGACATCTATCATAATAATCTAAAAATATCTCATCAAGTATCTCTTTTTTAGCAAGTTCTAAAACACTAGATTCGGCAATTGTTATATTACTTGATAAGTGAATAGTATCAGCATATTTTTTAACTAAAGCAAGGGAATAAGCATCAAAGGTAGTGATATAGCTACTATCAAGTAAATCTAACTCATCTAAAATTTCATTTTCTTTAAGTTTTTTTCTAACCCGCTCTTTCATTTCAAGGGCAGCTTTATTAGTAAATGTTAAAATTAAAAGTTCGTTAATATGTGTACCTTCTTTTATTTTTCTTAAGACTCTTTCTGTTAAAACAGCAGTCTTACCACTCCCTGCTCCGGCACTAACTAAAATGTTAGAACCTTCTAAATCTATCGCTTTTTGTTGATCTTCAGTAAACTTAGGCATTCTCTTCACCTTCTTTCTTATCAAGATAAACATAGTCACTAGGACTTACAAAACATACTTCTTTAAAGGGACAGAACTCGCAAGAAATATTTTTATTATTAATTACTTTAGGAGCGATATCAAAGAGATTATTATCTATTATGTTAAGAGATTTATCTAAAGCTTTATTAATAGAGTTCATTATATCTTCTACTTCACTATCACTTAATACTTTACTTCTACTAGATAACTCTCCATCTTTTTTTACACTTAACCCTTTAACAAAAGAATTAGTCTCATAGTCTTCATCCAAATAGGAAAGTATTACTTTATCATCAGTAGTATAACCTACTAATTTTAAATTCTTAA
This sequence comes from Candidatus Onthousia excrementipullorum, assembly GCA_018712385.1. Classification (GTDB taxonomy): domain Bacteria; phylum Bacillota_I; class Bacilli_A; order RF39; family UBA660; genus Onthousia; species Onthousia excrementipullorum. The sequence goes on from DVHC01000035.1 coordinate 35,125, forward strand.
GTTGTTCTTCTTTATCTTTATAGTTTTGTAATAAGTACTGATAAAAGAAGCCAACAAAGGTAGGATTATTAAAGAGATTACTTTTATTAATCAGATAAATATATAAAGGTAGTTGTAAATATAGTCCCTCATCTAAATAATCTAAGTTTAATGTGGCACTACCTGTCTTATAATCAAAAACAGCATAATAAGTTTTATCATGAAATTCTTTAAAGAGTATCTTATCAATAAAGCCTTTTAAAGTTGCATGGTTACCAAGAGGTATCTCTAATCTCTTTTCACCATAAAACTCAGTAAGAAAACTTCTTTTTTCTACCTCTTTATTATAATTAACTATTTTCTCTAACTCACTTTCTAATCTTCTAAATAAAACAGCCTCATCTTTTTCTAAAGGATTATCCTTTAAGGCAATATTTAGAGCGACATCAAAAGAGAAGTTATCATTATAACTGTCTTTTAAAACACTATGAAAGATATTACCTATTTTTGTACTAAAATTTTCTTCAAAGCTATCTAATTTTAAGATATATTTTAAATAGTATTTAAAAGGACACTTAGCAAGATCATCTATACTTGAGTAAGATAAGTTATAAGGAGTATCTTTTCTATTAATACCTTTAAATTTATGATCAAAGCTAGTATATTTACTTGTATCTATATTAGTAGTTAGAAAATCAAAATCTTTATCTTTCTCATGATATTTATAATAATTATCTAAGACACTACTAACTCTATAATTATTAAAGTCCCTACTATAGTTATAATTATAATTAAGACTATCTACTTCTTTTAAATTAAGTTCATTTAATAAACTAGATTTAGCATACTCTCCAGTTAATGATGTTAGTTTATATGATATTGTAAGGTTTTTAATAGTTCCTAAGACTTTAACTAAATTATCTTTACTTAGTTTATTTTTAATAGTAGAGGTATTTAAATTACATTTATTTTTTAAATTATCACTTAAGTACTCTTCGTCTTTATATATTTTAGGTAAATGATTTTGATTAAAACCTAGGACAAACAAGTATTCATCATCACTAACTAAATAAGGAATATCTAATGCTTCATTTAAGACTTTAACAGACTCTACTAACTCTACGCTGTCTATTGAAGCCTTTTCTAGTCTATCTTTTAAAAGAATATCATAATATTTACTATTCTTAGCATAAGTTAAATCATCATTTATTTTCATAATCTTAGCTTTTAAATTAATATCTTTAATATGACTAATATCTTTATCTTTTAGATACTCTTTAACACTTATTAAAGAAGTTAGTTTACTAGTTGATTTAAAGTATAAAGGTATATCAAACATCTTAAAAATAGTTTTAAGTAAATAGTTATAACTATTGTCAACACCTGCTAGAAAGATTTTATTATAACTAACACCTTTACTATTAAGTTCTCTTATCTTTAAAGCCGTACCTATAACTTCATCTTTCATAGAATGATATTTATATACAGTATCTATAGATAAATTGCCACTAATATCTAAATAGTTAGTATTAATACTATCTAACATATCTCTTTGATATGCCTCTATCATACTATAACCTAAGATAAAGATGTTTTTAGTTAATAAATAATCAATATAACCTTTATCAAATATTAGATAGTTATTATTTTTTAAGTCATAATATAAACTCTTAAGATTATTTAATTTAGACTCCCTATATTCTTTAGTAATATCTATTTTATAAAGATTTCCTAACATAAGTCTTAACACATCTATATTCTCATTAGTCTTATCTAAAAGATATAGTAAAGCTTCTTCTTTTATATCAAAGAAATAATGTTTTTCTAATTCTTCTAAACTTATAAAAGTTATATTATAAATCTTGTTATCTTTTGATAAGATATCTAATAGTTTTAATTTCAAACTATTAGGAACAATATAAATAGAATTATCAGTAAATTTAAAGTTCATATTAACACCTCTTTTATTAGGATTAAAGAAAGAAGTTATTAAGCTTCTTTCTTTAACTTTTCTAGTAAATTATTTATCTCATCTTCACTTAAACCTGTAACTTTTATTATATCTTCTTTAGGTGTACCTATATTAAGAAGATTTTTAGCAATTTCTATTTCTTTTGCCTTAGCACCTTCTTCAAGACCATCTGCCTTACCATCATCATAACCCCAGTTACGAGCAGTATTAATCATTTTTTTCTGCATTATTTCATTGTCATAAACTAACCCAAACTTATCATCAAGTCCTAGTCTTTCTAATTCATCCACAATCTTCAACGCCTCCTTATCATCTCCTGCTATTTCTCTTAACTCTTCATAAGAGTTAGCAGTAAATAAAGATAGATATGCTTCTTCTTTATTGTCTCCATTATATCTTATTCCTTTGTAATTATCAAGATACACTTCGTGAATTTTAAAATCCTTTATCTCCTTATGTGTATTTATATCCATAACAGAATAAGAGGCTTTACTGACATAAGGATGCTTTTCTTTATTAAAGTTTATTTGAATAACCTTTTTCTTCTTTATCTTTTCTCCACTATTTAGACTTCTAGCAAGGGCAGTATACACAAATAATCTATTTCTATACATTATCTCATTACTAGGAAACTGATTCATTTCTATTAATATAATTAAATCATATTTATCACTTTCAAGTAATATATCTAAACGATAATCACGTTTTTCATTACCACTATTAAATTCAGTATCATATAATCTAAACTCACTAATATCCATATTAGTATATGGTTTTATTATAGTATTAAAGAATTCTTTATAGTCTTCTATTTTAAAGAAATGTTTAAAGGTAGTATCGGACAAAAGACTAATAAATTTCTTTTCACT
>DVHC01000036.1 GCA_018712385.1 Candidatus Onthousia excrementipullorum
TAATCCTAATAACAGAACTGCAAGATTTAATTTTTATTATGTAGGTTCTTTAGCATCTAATACTAAAGTAGGTTACATAGTAGAAGATGGAACAAATACATTTCCAGATGAGAAAGGAATAAACCTAGAAAAAGAAGGAACAGTAGGTTCAAGTAATACCTATATAATAAGAGTAATAAATAATTCAGGAAAAAGTGTAACAGTTAATTTAGGAGTAAGTGTAGGCCTAGACTATAATGATTTAAGTCTACCAGAAAATGGGCATTTGTTTGAAGAGATAACCTATAAAGGAGAAGTAGGAACAGTAGTATTGAGTAATATTAGTAAAGATAATACCTACGATGATGGAGTAGATACATTTACAACAGGACAGTATCCAAATAATTATATCTGGTATAGTGGAAAGTTATGGAGAGCAGTATCTGTTAATAATGAAGAAAAGACAGTTAAGTTAGTAACCCAGTGGAATATAAGTACAATTTCTTATGATAACGATAGTAGTGCTTTTGCAGGAAGTTATATGGAGGAATGGTTAAATGATACAACAGTAGATGGTTTTTTAGGAAATTTAAGAGAACCTGAAAAATTTATAAAAATAGATAGTAAGTGGAATGCAAGTATGATGAATGATATAAGTAAGCCACCTAGTGAAGAAGAGGGAGGAACAATAGTAGAAGATGCCGTAGGGTTATTAAATGTTTATGAGTATGTTATGAGTGGTGATAATGGTAGTTACTCAGTTAATGACCTTTATTGGTGGACTTTAACACCGTATGATGCAAATAGCCTATGGAGGATGAGAGATGATGGACTAAAGCAACAATCTTCTCTGGATTATTCTTGTAATGGTGTTCGTCCAGCCATAAATTTAAAAACTGATGTAAAAATAGTAGATGGTGATGGAACAATAGATAATCCGTATAGATTAGAAGGAGATAATGATACTAATTTAGAGGGAACGCTATTAAATACAAGATATAGTGGTGAGTATATAAGTTTTGGAGCAGGAGAAAATAATCTATATATAATAGTGAGTCATGAGACTGATAAATTAACAAAGATAACAAGTGCCGAACCATTAAAAGAAAATGAGAATTACAAAAAGCTTGCATTTGGGAACAATTCAACTTTTTCAACTACTAGTACTATGGGATTATTCTTAAATGGAGAATATTTAACAAGTAGTAATTATATAACTAATGAGCAAGCTAGTATGATAGAAGAAAATAGCACTTGGTACCTAGGAACAGTAACAGATAAACAAAGCTATAAATTAGCAAAATATACAGATGAAAATATGGCAGGCTATGCCCAAAGTACAAAAGCTAAAGTTGGCTTACTCCGTTATGGGGAATTAACGACGGGACAATTTGATAGTTTTAATAATAATTCAGATTATTGGACTTTATCACCTGCTGATAAAACTAATGCTTGGTATGAAAAAGAATTAGGTAATATGTCAGCTAATTATGGTACGTCAAATACCCGTGGTATTCGTCCAGCTTTAAACCTAAAATCTAACGTCATCATAACTGGTGGGGATGGAACTTTACAAAATCCATTTACGTTATCGTAGAAATTATATTATTGGAGAAAATCAGGTAAATGATTATAATTAAAGGAAAAACTTCATTTAAATCTCCAATAATGTTTTATATTTAATAAATTGGCAATGGAATTCAATAGTATATTAAGTATTACCAAAAAAGCTTATGATATAGTTAAAATTACTACTTATATAATAAAAGTATGGTTATTTCTATTAAAATAAGACTATTTTTGAAGGTAAACTATCAAGCTTATAGCATTTTATAATGACCATATATTCCTATACCAGTTAATAAACATATATATGTTATTGGAGAAAAACATAAAATAAACCTATGTATATCAATGGTTTCTTTTATAATTCTCCAATAACTTAAAATCTACGATAAGGTGAATTATTGGAGATCTACAATAATTTACGATTGAACTTCCGAGTTAAGAAGAGATTAAACTTTCTCTTCTTTTTTGTATAAATATTATTTTTTAGAACACTATATTATTAGGTGATTATAATATGACTAATAGAAAATATGAAGCTTTAGTAAAAAAACATACTCCTAAAGAGAATAAAGTTAAATATGCTTTAACTGCTTTCCTAGTAGGAGGACTAATGGGCTTACTTGGAGAAAGTTTAATTAGAATTTATATAATGTTATTTGATGTATCTAGAAATGATGCTTCTACTTATATGATTATAACTTTTATCTTCTTTGCATCACTTTTCACTGCCTTAGGTTTCTTTGATAAGTTAGTTGCAAAAGCAAAAGCAGGACTTTTAATACCTATAACAGGCTTCGCTCACTCCATGACAAGTGCTGCTCTAGATTATAAAAATGAAGGTCCTATCTATGGAGTAGGTAGTAATGTCTTTAAACTTGCAGGTTCTGTTATCTTTTATGGAGTAGTATCTGCATGGTTCTTTGGTCTTATTAGATATATATGGGAGGTGTTATCATGATATTAAATTTTAGAAATGTTTATTTAGATAATGCTAGTACAGTCTGTGGTCCTTATGAAGCGAAAGGACCTTTATCTAAAAACTTTGATAAGAAATATACTGAAGACTTATATTGTAAAGAAAAGTCTTTTGAAAAAGCCGAGATTAGACTACTTGAAGATAGTATAAAAATATTATTAAAAAAGACTAAACTAACTTCAAAAGATATCGACCTAGTAATAGCAGGTGACCTCTTAAATCAAATCGCCTCCTCTTGTTATGGAGCCTTAAACTTAAAAAGTCCTTTTCTTGGAATTTATACAGCTTGTGCTACTAGTATTGAAGGAATGCTTATAGGTTCTACTTTTATAGATAGTGGCAAAGTAAATAATGCTTTAGTCTCTTGTTCATCTCACAATATGTCAAGCGAAAAGCAATTTAGAAATCCTACAGAATATGGTTCTCCTAAACCAGAGACTGCTACTTTTACTGCCACCGGTGGTGCAAGTGTTCTTCTTTCTAATAAACCTAGTAGAATAAGAGTCGTTAATGGCCTTATTGGAACTATAATAGATTATAATCAAAAAGATGCTTTCAATATGGGGGCAGCCATGGCAGGCTCCGCTGCTGATACCTTATATAAATATTTAACAGAAACTAATACTAAAGCTAGTGATTATGATTTAATACTAACAGGTGACTTAGGTAAATATGGTAAAGAGATATTAAAAGACTTAATGCTTAATGAATATAATATTGATATATCTAAAAACTATAATGACTGTGGCACTATGCTCTATGACTTAGAAGAACAAAAGGAAGTAATGGCAGGAGGTAGTGGCCCTGTATGTTCTGCTTTAGTTAATTATAGTACTATTATTAAAGGCCTTATGGAAAATAAATATAAGAAAGTCTTACTAATCGCAACTGGTGCCTTATTTTCTCCTATAATGCTCTATCAAAAAGAAAATATCTTATCAATTGCCAATTTAATATGTTTGGAGGCGATATAATGTACTTTATTAATTCATTTTTATTCTGTGGAATTATCTGTTTAATCGCTGAGTTAATACTAGATAATACCAAACTTACTCCTGGTCATATTACCGCTATGTTTGTAGTAGCAGGTGCCGCCCTAGATTCCTTTGGTATCTATGACTTCTTCATTGCAAGAGTAGGAGGAGGAGCCTTACTTCCTATAACAAGTTTTGGTCACTCTCTAATTCATGGAGCCTTACTTTCCGCTGAATCTCATGGTGTAATAGGCTTATTAATGGGTATCTTTAATTTAACAGCCGCGGGAATAACAGCCGCAATTATCTTTACCTTTGTCTTTACTTTAATTTTTAAAGCAAAAGATTAAAAAACGTTAATAATAATAGTAGGAGGTCTTAATTATGAAGATACTTTTAATACTATTATTATTTTTTTGGTGGAATAATGTCTCGGCCAAGACTATCACTACACCATTTCAAAAAGTAGGAGAAGTTAATTCTACTTATGAAGTTAAATCTAATGAAAAAATAGAGAAGGTTACGTATTATAAGCAAGAAAAGATAGATAAAGCTTTTAAATATTTAGAAGAACCTAATGATGAATATCAAGTTAAAAGTGATGAAATAAGCTATGGTAAATATTCATCTTTTCGTAAAGATAAACTTAATGATGACTCTTTAGATGAAGATATAAAGACTATCTATTATTATAATGCCTTAAAGAAAATAGATAGTTTAACTCTAAAAGACGTAAAAAATCTCCTAATAACTAAAATAACACTAAAATATAAAGATAAAACTATTTATGAAGGAACTAATCAAAATATTAAACTATCTAAAAAATATAGCCCTGAATATTTAACTCTTGATATAACTTGCTTTTTAAATCAAGGAGATATCAAGGGAAGTTTTAGACTAGTAAATTCTAATTATATTAATGAAAAAATATCAGTGACTAAAAAAGGTTATAATAAAATAGAACTTAAGTTAATAAATCATTTAACTAAGACTCTTTATGATGAGAAAGTCTTAAAGACTTCTAATATAGAAGATAAATTTTATATAAAAGTTATCACTAAAGAAAAGCTCTATCGTTACCGGAAGAAATATTATAAATGCTATAAGGATGAGAGCCTAACTGATACTTCATTTCATGATGGCTACAAAGTAATAGATACAGTCCCTAAGTATTATCTTTATAGAAAAGAGACAATAGAAGTATATGATGACATAAAACTATCTAATTACTTAGATTTATCTAAAGTAATAAAGACAAGTACTATTCCTTTAAGCAAGTTAGAGTTTAACTATTCTAATACATGTTCTAAGACTATATTAACTATTAAATATCAAGATTTTAAAGAAAATATAGATGTTACTTTTAATTGTGAAACTTCCACTAAAAGTAATGTTCATAAAGGTAAAACTAAGTCTATAAAAAGAGAATTATTAGCATTTTTGTTTAAGACATTATTTTTAAGAAAATTGTAGGTTAAAATAAATAACTACTTCTGTCGAAAGCCTTGCTAGTTAAGTAATATTTAACTATTATTAAGGCAAGAAAGGACTGATAACATGACAGAAGAACTAGCATTAAACTATATTGGTTTAGTTAAAAATATTACTAGTAAGTATAATTTTAGAAGTGATTATGATGACTTGTTTCAAGCAGGGATGGTTGGACTACAAACGGCATTACAAAAGTATGATAGTAGTAAAGAGACAAGTTTTACAGACTATGCCTATCTTTGGATAAAAGGAGAAGTCTTAAAGGCGATTAATAATGATTATGGAGTACATATGCCAAGTGATGTTTATAAACTTAGTAAAGATATTAAAGAAACAAGAGAATACTTATCTCAAAACTTAGGACGTGAACCTACTACTTTTGAAATATCTTATATGTTAGGAATAAGTGAAGAAAAAGTAGTAAGTGTTATGAATGCTATTACTACTCCATATAGTCTAGATAATAGTTATTTAGATGATGATTATAATCTCTATAATAAAATTGCTTTAATAGAAAAAGGATATGATGTAGGAGTATTAGACTTAAAAGAAGCGATTAATGGACTTGAAGAAAGTGAAAGAGACCTAATTACTTCAAGATACTATCAAGATATGACTCAAAAAGAAACAGCAGAGACACTTGGTATGTCTCAAGTCCAAGTAAGTAGAAAGGAGAGTAAGATATTAGAAAAGCTTAGAACGCAAATTTCTTAAAAAAGTATGAATTTTGTAAATTGACCTCTATTTTTGGGGTCAATTTTGCATTTTCTCTAGGCGAATTTAATAAATTCAGCCTCTTTTTTTATTGAATTTACAAAATCCTCTTTTTGCATTAATTTCCTCCATATGTTAGTGTACTTACCACATACATGTATGAAAGCAATTTTTGAAAGTGAGGTAAATTAATGGAAAATAATGAAAATGATAACTTTGTAAGCCTTTTAGCAGACAGTACCTTTAAGTATATGTTTAAAGATTATAGAGATTTTTTTAAAAAGGTAATTAAATTAACAACTAATGTCGATATAAGCGAATATGAACTTTATAATAATGAGATAAACAGTGGAAATATTGCAAGAGATTATAGACTAGATATACTACTAAAGAAAGATAATGATTTTATTATAATTGAAATGAATAAAAATGCTGATAAAAGGACTTTATTGAAAGCTAGGAAGTATTTATATGCTATTGCAGGAGGAGGACTAGTAGAAGGAGAAGAATTTAAAAAGATGAGAACTATTCTTATTAACTTTAATAATTCTAAATATAAAAATGATAAAGAAGCGATTAGTGTTGGATATGATTTAATAAATGAAAAATATAATAGAGTTGTTCGAAAACTAAAATTAGGTGATATCTAAATTAAAAAGAGCACAAATCAAAACTGCAAATGATGCAAAATATTTTAAGTTATTTCTAAATTTAGTACTAAGTATTTTAAATCTTTT
>DVHC01000037.1 GCA_018712385.1 Candidatus Onthousia excrementipullorum
AGTTAATTATAAGATATAATTAACTAAAAGATATCAAGATAAAAGAAAGGAAGAAGTAGATATGACTAATTTTAATTTCCAGGGTAAAATAATTCGTCATTTTTGGGGTAAATTAATTCGTCAATCTACAAAAAAATATGAGTATTGCGTGTTTACAATATGTTACCTGGGGGGGGGGGCATTTAGTAAATATATAAGTAATAATATTACTTTCTTTCATTATGATATAAGAGCAGGATAGTATTTATTCTGTTCTTTTTGATGGTGTGAGAAAAAATAATAAAGGAGAGAAGTGAAAGATGAAGAAAAAAGAAAATATTATAATAATAGTAGTGTTAGTAGTAATGATACTAGCGATAGTAGGAGTAAGTTATGCTGCTTTTAGTTATAGTAAAACAGGATCTAAAGTAAACTCTATAACGACAGGTTCTATTACAATGACATATGAAGAGACAGATAATACTATAAGTTTAAGTGGAGCCTTACCAACAACAGATAAGACAGGAACTGTTAGATTAAATCCAGGGGAGTATTTTGACTTTAGTGTAAGTAGTGAAATAACAGGTGATGTAAATATCAACTATGAGATAAGTGCTAAAAAAGAAGACGGTAATACTATAGATGGTAGATATATAAAGTTATATCTAACTAGATTAACAGATGATGGAGAAGAAGAAGCTTTAATGGTACCTGAGACATATAATGAGGAGAGTAGTACTAATGATTATACAGGAAGACCAGCAGAAGAGATGAGTTTATATACAAGTAGTATGAATAGTAGTGAAAATAATAACTATAGACTAAGGATGTATGTAGATGAAAGTTATAATCCTCAAGGAGATGGAGGAGGATTAACCTTTAGTGTAAGAATAAATGTGTATGGAAAAGCAGGAGATAAGTATGTTCCATTAACTACACAAGAGATACTTGAAGATAATGAGTTACAAGAAGAGAAAACGCAGATGTTTAACTATGCTAGCAATGGTGGCTATTTTGATATGAGTGGTGGTAGTCAATCTACTAATCCAGAATATGTAACAAATGGCTTATATAGTACTGAGGATGAAGATGGGACTAGTTATTACTATAGAGGGAATGTAACAAACAACAATGTACAATTTGGAGAATATCAAAGTGATTATTATGTATATGAGTATAGTAGTAGATATTTCCAAAGTTTAGAGTCTTGTCAAGAATACAATAGTAGTTGTAGTGAAAGTAATAAAGTAAAACTCGCAAGTGCAGGAGATAAAATGTACTGGAAGATAGTAAGAGTAAATGGAGATGGAAGTTTAAGACTAATATATAATGGAACAAGTGCAAGTCCAGATAATAGTGATCTAGCTCATTCTTACACAGTAGGTAGCAGCCCATATAATTTAAATGCTGATAATCCAAAATATACAGGATATACCTATGATAGAGATACAAATGAGACAGATTCATTTATAAAAAGAGAAGTAGATACTTGGTATGCTAATGCTTTAGGAAATACAGAATATGATAGTAAAGTAAGCAGTGGCAGGTTCTGTAGTGATAGTAGTGGTTATCTTATGGATGATAATTTAGGTTATAATGTATTTGCAAGCTATGATAGATTAGGGCAATCAGATAATAATTTTGCCAAACCAAATAATCCTAGTTTAAAGTGTCCTAGTACCAGTGAAAGTTATGGTGGAAGTTATAGATTAAAAGCAGGTCTTATTACTGCAGACGAATTAGTATTAGCAGTAGAATCTTCTTCAGTTTCAGGAAATAGTTATTTAAATCCTGGGGAACGTGATTATTGGGGTATGACACCAAGTGCTTTTGCTTATAACAGTGCAGATATTTCTGTAATTAATTATTATGATGGTTTAACTTTAGTTGCCGTTAATGTTACTGGTGGAAGTTATGGTGTACGACCTGTTATTAATATAAATGCTAATAGTAAATTTGCTTCTGGTGATGGAACAGCAGAAAATCCTTACGTCATAACAGCAGAATAACTCTATAGAAGTCTTAACATGAGACTTCTTTTTTTCTTTTCTCTATGGTATAATACAGATATGTTTTAGAGGGGATGTGTTAATATGTTTGTAGATGAAGTAACACTTAAGGTAATCGCTGGAAGTGGTGGAGATGGTTGTACTGCTTTCCGTCGTGAAAAATATATTCCTATGGGAGGACCTTATGGTGGTAATGGAGGACATGGTTCTGATATTATCTTTAAAGTAGATGAAGGACTTCATACTTTACTTGACTTACGTTATCAAAAAGAGATAAAAGGTAAAAAAGGTGAGAATGGTAAAGGTAAAAATCAACATGGTAAAGGTGCAGAGCCTTTAGTTGTTAAAGTACCTCAAGGAACTGTTGTAACAGATTTAGATACAGGCCTTATTCTTGCCGATTTAAAGGGTAAAAATGATGAAGCTGTTATCGCTAAAGGTGGACGTGGTGGACGTGGTAATACGGCCTTTAAAACTCAAACTAATACCGCTCCAAACTTCTCTGAAAATGGGGAACCAGGAGAAGAGAGAACTATTAAAGTAGAACTTAAACTCCTTGCCGATGTTGGCCTTGTAGGACTTCCTAGTGTTGGTAAGAGTACAATTATATCTAAAGTAAGTAAAGCTAAACCTAAGATAGCAGAATATCACTTTACAACATTAAAACCTAACCTTGGAGTAGTACGTGCCTCTAATGGTAAAACTTTTGTTATGGCTGACCTTCCTGGATTAATAGAAGGTGCAAGTAAAGGAGAAGGACTAGGAGATAGGTTCTTAAGACATATAGAACGTACTAGAGTAATACTTCATGTTATTGATATGGCTGGTACTGAAAGAAGAGATCCTTATGAAGATTATATTTTAATAAATAAAGAACTTGAAGACTTTAATAAAAAACTACTTACTAAACCTATGGTAATAATCGCTAATAAAATGGATATTGAAGGTAGTAGGGATAATCTTGCTAAATTTAAAGAAAAAGTAAAAGATAAGAAAATCTTTGAGATAAGTGCTATTACAAGTGAAGGACTTATGGAAGTAGTAGATTATTTAAGTGATTTGTTAGATACTATCAAGGAAGAAAACTTATATGAAGATGATGCTTTTGAGTCTCATGTCTTATATAAATTTAAGGAAGAGAAGCCTTTTACTATTGAAAAAGAAGGGGACGACTTTGTAATTAAAGGAGAAAAAGTAGAGAAACTATTTAAAATGACTAAATTTACTGATGAAGGTATTAAAAGGTTTAGTAATAAACTAAGAAAAATGGGTATTGATGAAGAATTAGAAAAAATGGGTGCCGTTGATGGGGATATGGTTAGAATATTAGATTTTTATTTTGAGTATCGTAAATAATGCAAGAGTTAAAAAATATATCTAAAGAAGGCTATAACTATATAGAAGAAATGTTTATTAAAGAATATGGTTATAGATATGAAGAATTAATAAGAAATAGATTATCTAAAACTAACTATATTTTTAAATCCCCACCAGATATTACTTATTTTTCTTTAAAAGAATTAGGTTATAATCCTAAGAAATATAAATCATTAGAAAAATACTACCAAGATTATATAAATTATAGGCAAGTAGTAGATTATATAAAGAAGAAAACTTATAAACAAATATATCAATATTTAAAAATAAATTTTTCTTTAACAGATAACTACTTAAATAAACATTTAGAAGAAATATTAAATTTAGATTATCAGGTATTTAGTGATGAATACATGAATATTTTAAAGGGACCTAATGATGAGAGATTAAAATCATTAATTATAGAAAGACAAAATGTTTTTTTAACCAAGTGTATTAATTTAGGATTACCATTAACTAGTATTGATAGTATATTAGAATTAGATGCATACATTTCTTTATTAGCAAGTTCAAACCAAATAGAGATTTTAAAACTAACTAATTTTGGTAAAGAACTGACTACACATATTTCTAATACTATAGATGGTATCCCTTATTATAAATCTTTAAATTATGCTAGAAAGATTCTATTTAATGATGTTTCCGCTAGAACTTATCCAATAAAAGTTAATGGCAATAGTTATACTATCGTTCACATTCCAATTTTAGAACTTAAAGATTATGGAAGTATAGATCACTTTTTAATACACGAGAATATTCATTCTATTGAGTCTAATAATGGAAAGTGTGGTATAACAGGTTTTCATAATAGTAATTATGTTACAAATGAATTAAAGACAGAATCTAAAACAACAAGATTACATAATAAAATGAAAAAAGATGGCGTATTCATCTTTGATACAGAACAAAATTGTGATAAAACAGAAAACTTTTATACTCCTTTTGTACCTTTAATGGATTATTTATTACAAGACTATGAAGACTTATTTAACTATTGTTCTTTATATAATAAAGTATCTCCTTTATATAAAGTTTTTGGAAGAGATAATTTTAATAATTTTAGTATGAATGTTAGTAATTTGTATTGTTCTGTAACGGCATTAAACAAATTATTAAAAAAAGGTGAAACATTATCTTTTGATTTAACAGCTTATAAAAATCAAATAGATGAAATGAAAACATATTCAAAACGTAAGATTATTAAATAAAAAATGTATCTTAATGAACAAGATACATTTAGACTATCATTTACTTAGGAATACTTAGTAACGAATGATGTAAATTAATTTGTACTTACTTTTGAGTAAGAAAGATTTCTTAATAGTTATCTTATTAATAATTATTATTCTTTTAATTATTTATAGATAGTAAAATTCTCTATTAATTAGTATATTCAACCTGTTTTTTGGGGTAACATCCAAACGAAAACTAAGTACTCCTCATGTAAAGAAAATTTACATATTCATATTAGCATAAAGATTTGATTGTTTCAATATTTTTAATAGAAAATTCATAAAAAAATGTATCTTGTTCGCTTGTATTGAAGATGCATTTGTGTTATTATTTACCTAGGAATACTTAGTTGTTTAGGTACTATCCCCCTAACTTATATTTTTATAATGTGAAAGGGGAGTTGATAATATGAGAAAACTTGAAAAATTTCTATGTTATATCATATTTTCACTTATTTTCATAATAATCGTTTTATTATTTATGTTAATAAAAATAGTACCTACTCCTTAGAGTGGTACTATAATCCACAAAAATTGGGATAGTACCTAACTGCTCAAAAGCTAGGTATTCCTCTTTTTTATAATATGTAAATTCTCTTTACATATTCATATTATCATAAATAATTAATTTTATCAAGAGGGATGATTTTATGACTTTTACTATAGATAATGAAACTTATAATTTAGAGATAGTTAAGAAAAGTACTACTAAAAATATTTATATTAGAGTTAAAGATGATTTAACTATTTATGTTACTTGTAATACTTTAACCTCTAATAAAAAGATAATGAGTGTAATAGAAGAAAACTATGATTCTATTAGAAAAATGATAAAAAAAGTTAAAGAAAAGATAAAATTTAATAGTGAATTTTACTATTTAGGTAAAAAATATGATATTATATATACAGAGTTTTGTGACTTTAAATTAGGTGAGAATAAAGTTTTTATTAAAAGAGACTTTGATTTAGATAAATGGAAGAAGAAACAAGCTTTAGGTATTTTTAGTGAACATCTAGAAATGTGTTATAATAACTTTAAAAGAAGTATTCCTCATCCTAAATTAAGACTTAGGAAGATGACTACTAGATGGGGAGTATGTAATGTTAAGACTCATGTTATTACATTAAACACAGAATTAATTACTAAAGATATAGGATGTCTTGATTATGTTATTTATCATGAGTTAAGTCATTTAATAGAAGCGAATCATTCTAAGAAGTTTTGGGCTATTGTTGAAGAGAATTGTCCTGATTATAAGAAGTGGAGAAAATTAACTAATAAATATGGAGAAGAGGAGTAGTATGGTTATAACTAGTTTAGATAATGAGAAAGTTAAGTACTATTATAAATTAGGTAAGAAGAAGTATCGTGACCTTAATAATGAGTTTATGGTAGAGGGAGAACATTTAGTCTTAGAAGCTTATAAAGCAGGAGTCCTAAAAGAAGTCTTATTAGAAGAAGGAGAGGTTTTACCAATAGATGTAGAACAAGTAGAAGTAAGTAGAGAAGTTTTAAAGAAAATAAGTACTTTAAATTCTCCTCCTAAGATGATAGGACTATGTGAAAAGATAATAGATACTACTATTGGTAAGAGAATTCTAATATTAGATGAGATTCAAGATCCTGGTAATATGGGTACTATTATTAGAAGTGCCGTAGCCTTTAATATCGATACTATTGTAATAGGAGATGGCTCAGTAGATGTATATTCTCCTAAAGTAGTAAGAGCGACACAAGGGATGATATTTCATGTTCCGATAGTCTTTTATTCTATTGATAAATTGATTCCTATTTTAAAAAAGTTAAAAATACCAGTATTCTCTACTTATGTTAAGTATGGGGAAGAAGTTAAGAACTTGTCTCATGATGAAAAAGAAGTCTTTGCCCTTATTATTGGTAATGAAGGTAATGGGGTTAATCCTAAGTATTTAGAGATGAGTGATAAGTTCATTTATATCCCAATGAATAGTGTTGCCGAAAGCCTTAATGTTGGGGTTGCCACTAGTATAATACTTTATGAAATGGATGAAGCGGATGACTAAATTATATATAGGTAAAATAGTTAATACTCATGGTATTAAAGGAGAACTTAGGATTAAAGATAACTTAACTACTAATCAAAGAAATGAGATATTTAAAATAGGAAGTAATTTAATTATAGATGATAAAGCTTATAAGATAACTAGTTATAGAGTTCATAAAGACTATGATATGGTTACCTTTGATGGCTTTACTAATATAAATGAAGTATTGTTCTTGAAAGGTAAGAAAGTTTATAAATCTAAAGATGAGATTAATCTTCATAACGGGGATATCTTAGATAGTGAACTTGTTACTTATAAAGTTAAAACTACTGATGAAAAAGAAGGTAAGATTCTTGATATAGAAGAGACTGGTAATAATTATAAGATACTTAGATTATTAATAGATAACAATGAAGTATTAGTGCCATATCATAAAGATTTTGTGAAAATAGATAGTAATAAAAAAGAAGTTATAGTTAAACTTCTATAGGAGGAAGTCATGAAAATAGATGTATTAACCTTATTTCCAGATATGTTTAATGGCGTCTTTGCTGAATCTATTATTAAAAGAGCAATTGACAATAATTTAGTAGAGATAAATATTCATAATATTAGAGATTATAGTAAAGACCCTCATAAAAAAGTAGATGATACTCCTTATGGGGGAGGGGCTGGTATGGTATTAATGTGTCAACCAATATTTGATGCTGTTAAAGATTTAAGAAGTGATAATTCTAAAGTAATATTATTAACCCCTAGTGGTAAGTTATATAAGCAGTCTATGGCTTTAGATTTGTCTTTAGAAAAACACCTTATTATTATCTGTGGTCATTATGAAGGCTTTGATGAGAGAATTAAGACTATTTGTGATATGGAACTATCTATTGGCGATTATATCTTAACAGGAGGAGAGATACCTGCTATGGTCTTGATAGATTCTATTACAAGACTTATAGATGGTGTTATAAGAAAAGAAAGTTATCTTAATGAATCATTTACTGATAATTTACTAGATTATCCAACTTATACTAAGCCTAGAGTTTATGCTGGATTAGTTGTACCTGATGTCTTAGTTAATGGAGACCATGCTAAGATAGATAAATGGAGAAGGGAACAACAAATAGAAATTACAAAGAACAATAGACCTGACTTATTAAAAGGAGATGATTCATGTGAATAATTATTTAGTTATAGAAAAGAGTTTTACTTATAATGGAGATTTAACTTTAGGAAAAGAATTAACTATTAAGTCTCATGATAATAAAGTATTTATCTATAATTTAGAAATACAAAAAGTCTTTATTAGTAATAAAGTCTATAAGAAATATTTAAAACTTTTAAAGATGGTAAACTTTTATTTAACAAGTGATGATGATACAGGTACTGCCTATCATGAGGCCTTAAATGAGATAGAAAGATTTAGACAATTAGTTAAAAATAAATATAGGGCTTATCTTTTAGATAAAACCTTAAAAGAAATGTCTTTAGAGTTACAAAAAAAGATTATGGATGCTAAGAAGAGATTAATCTTTATAGAAGCGAAAAGTTATGACTATACTAATGAGAATAGAAGAAGTAAATAGTTTCTTTACTTATAAACTTTTTTATGGTATCATAGTCTAGTCATTAAAGGGGGAGATTAAATGATATTAATACCAGAACAAGTTAAAGCTTTAAGGGATAAAATTAATGATTTAGAAACTGAAATAGAAAATACCACTATATATTTTGATGAGATAACATCACAAAACGATAGAAGATATAAAGAAGAACAGATAAAATATTTGCGTAGAATACTTGAAGAAAGTGAACTTGTTAAAAGAGCGGATGATACTATTATAGATTATGGTACTAAATTTAAGATTAAATTTGATGATGAAAATGTAGAAGAAATGTATACTTTAGCAGAAAATGAAATAGGGCTTATGAGTGACTCATTTAATCAAAACAATGGTTATGTTAGCGCGAATAGTTTACTTGGTAATAGTTTGAAAGGTAAAAAAGAAGGGGATAACTTTAGATATACTGTAAAACTAAAAGGCAGAAAAGAAACAATAACTATTACAGGAAAAGTTTTAAAAATATTTTTAAAAACAAAAAATGATATAGATTTTATTCTTTCTAGACCTTTTTCAGAGAGAAATGCAACTAGAAAGATAGTAAAAGAAAATATTAATTGCAAAGAGAATGAAATTACACTTAGTCAATTTAATTTATTAAAAGAAGAAAAAAAACGTTTAGTTAATGCTTTATTAAAGTTTGAAAAATATGAAGATAGAATTATGATTGGTTCTATTATTACATTAAAAGATAAAACTAATAAAATAAAAAAATATACTGTGGTTGATAAAGACGATTATGATGTCCATACTGAAATTAATGCTAATAGCGTAATGGCAACAAGATTATTTTGCAAACATAAGGGTGAATATGTTCAAGAAAATTTTTCTTATAAAAAACATGGTAAAGATAAGACTACTACTTATACTGGAGAAATTATTGAGATTGATAATAGTAATGTCTTAAAGCCTAAAAGTAGTTACTCTAATATACATTCTATTAAAACGAAACTGGAAAAGATAAATTTATTATTAAGTAAAGTAGTAATTATACCATCTCCTTCTGATAATCTTGTTGGGGTTGGTAGTAAAGTCAGTATTATGACTTTCGAAGATGAAGAAATTCAAAACATAAGAGTAGAAGTAATAAATAAAGCTTTATCTAGTGAGGATACACATAGTTATATAGAATCAACTAGTGCGATTGGTGCAGCCATTATAGGCTTGGGAAACAATGATACTTTTAATTATTATGATAATGAAGGTATGTTTCATGATGGTGTTGTATATGACATAAATAATAATATGAATGATAAACTTGCTAAAGACCCAACAACATATCAAAAGAAAAGAAGAGGTTAGGCTTCTTTTTCTATAGGAGGAAAGTTATGAAAATAGAATATAATTTAATAAAAACTGAAAAAAATACTAAAGCAAGACTAGGTACTATTAAAACTAATTATGGTACTGTCGAAACACCTATGTTTATGCCTGTAGGTACTAAAGCGACTGTTAAAGGGTTAAGCCCTGAAGAAGTAAAAGAAACAGGTGCAGGCATTATACTTGCTAATACTTATCATTTATGGTTAAGACCAGGAGAAGATATAGTTAATAAAGCCGGAGGACTTCATAAATTTATGAACTATGATGGACCAATACTTACTGATAGTGGTGGTTTTCAAGTCTTTTCTCTTGCTAAAAATAAGAAGAAAGATATTACTGAAGAAGGAGTACATTTTAAAAGTCATATCGATGGTAAAGAGTTATTTTTAACTCCTGAAAAGTCTATAGAAATACAAAACAAATTAGATAGTGATATTGCAATGAGTTTTGATGAATGTCCTCCTGCTAGTGCAACTCATGAATACTTAAAAAATAGTGTAGAAAGAACTATTAGATGGGCAAAAAGAGGTAAAGCAGTACATAATAATCCTAATCAGGCTTTATTTGGTATAGTTCAAGGTGGAGCATATGAAGACTTAAGAAAATATTCGGCAACAGAGACAGTTAAACTTGACTTTGATGGTTATAGTATTGGTGGCGTTGCTAATGATGGAGAGAGTAAAGAAGATATGTATAAAGCGATAGATTATTCTATTCCTTATTTACCAGAAGATAAAGTAAGATATTTAATGGGAGTAGGAGAACCTATTGATATAATAGAAGGAGTAATTAGAGGGGTAGATATCTTTGATTGTGTCTTACCTACAAGAATTGCAAGACATGGGCAAGCTTTTACAAGATGTGGTAAGATTAATTTAAACAATGCTAAATATAAAGAAGATTTTACACCTATAGAAGAAAGCTGTGACTGTTATACTTGCAAACATTATACTAAAGCATATATAAGACATTTACTTAATACTGGAGAAATGCTAGGAGGAAGACTTTTATCTATTCACAACATTAGATTTTTAATTAGACTAACAGAAGAGTTAAGAGAAGCGATTAAAGAAAATAGAATTTTAGAGTATAGAGAGGAGTTTTTAGAAAAGTATAATTCTAAATGTAAAGAGGAGAATTAGAACTTTACATATTAATTTATTTTGTGTTAATATATAGATAACAAAAGATAAGAAAGAAGGTTAATAATTATGGAGAAAATAAATACTAGCACCCGTTTACAATATGTTACCTGGGGGGGTGCTTAAATTACCAGAATGGTAGTTTAAACAATACTTTCTTTCATTATGTCTTAAAGGAATAGAGTAGGATTATTCTATTCTTTTTTAGTGTAATAATGGAAGGAGTAAAAAGATGAAAAAGATATTATTAGAAACAAGCTTTAGTAAAATTTATATGATAGTAATGATTATAATAACCCTATTAATATTAGGAGGATATTTCTCTTATGCTATGTTTACAGTAACAAAAGAAAAAGAAAATGCTATAAGTATAGTAACAGGTAATCTAACTTATAAGTTAGAAGTAGATGGAGAAGAAGGAAATATCTTAACAGTACCATCTAATACAGTAAAAGACTTTACCATTACCTTAAGTAATCCTAATAATAGAGTAGCAAGATTTAACTTTTATTATGTAGGAGCCTTATCATCTAATACTAAAGTAGGTTACATAGTAGAAGATAGAACAAATACACTACCAGATGAGAAAGGAATAAACTTAGAAAAAGAAGGTACAGTAGGTTCAAGTAATACCTATACAATAAGAGTAATAAATAATTCAGGAAAAAGTGTAACAATTAATTTAAGAGTAAGTGTAGGATTAGATTATAATGATTTAAGTCTACCAGAGAATGGACATTTATTTGAAGAGATAAAAGCTATAGGAGAAGTAGGAACAGTTGTATTAAGTAATATAAGTAAAGATAATACCTATGATGATGGAGTAGATACATTTACAACAGGACAGTATCCTAATAATTATGTTTGGTATAGTGGTAAATTATGGAGAGCAGTGTCTGTTAATAATGAAGAAAAAACAGTTAAGTTAGTAACTCAGTGGAATATAAGTGCTATTCCGTATAATCCTAGTAATCAAACAAATTTTGATGGAAGTTATATGGAAGAGTGGTTAAATGATACAACAGTAGATGGTTTCTTAGGTAACCTAAGAGATTATGAAAATTTTATTGTAACAGATGTAGTGTGGGATACAGCGATAGATAGTAGTGGTTTGGGTAGTTTTGAAAGACCAGATGGTACAATAGTCACTGATCCAGTAGGACTTTTAAATATGTATGAATACCAGACAAGTTATAGAGGAACAAATTATGGAAATGGTTATTTAAATAATGAACTACAATGGTGGTTAATAACTCCAGATACATCTACTAAAGTATGGCAGGTAAATAGTAGAGGTGCTGGAGCGAATAGTGGTAGTGCAACTTCGTGGGAGCCAACTGGAACTGCAGGTATTAGACCATCTATAGTTTTAAAGTCTAGTATAAAAATAGTTGATGGAGATGGGTCAGAAGATAATCCATATAGATTAGAAGGAGATAATGATAATAATTTGGAAGGTGTAAAACTAAATACAAGATATAGTGGTGAATATATAAGATTTGGAAATGATGGAAACAATTTATATCGAATAGTAAGCCATGAGACTGAAGGACTAACAAAAATAACAAGTGATGAGCCATTAAGGGAGAATGGAATTTTTAAAACAAGTGCATTTAGTAGTGTTGTTAATGATATATACTATTCAGCTAACAATGCAATAGGTACATTCTTAAATGGGGAATACTTAACAAATTATATAGATAGTAGTTATAGTAATACGATAGAAAATAGTACAACTTGGTATTTAGGTAATGTAGATGGAGGAGAAAGTTATAAATTAGCAAAATACACAGATATAAACATGGCAGATTACACTACATCTACTGAAACTAAAGTGGGATTATTGCGTATGGGAGAATTAATGTCAGGACAATTTAATTACTATTATAATGGTGTGCGATACTGGTTACTGACGAGTTACAATAATGAATATGTGAGGACAATATTTTATGCTGGTAATGGTGCTGATAACTCTGTTACTGATTCCTATGGCATCAAACCATCCCTAAACCTAAAATCAAACGTTATAATAACAGGAGGAGATGGCACTAAAGAAAATCCATTTACTTTGGTCCTTCAATAGAAGAAAAATCTAGTGAAAAACTGGATTTTTCTTTCTATTATGACGTTAATCGTTGCCTAATCCCAAAATTTAATATATACTAAAAGTGATTAAATTAATATACATGAATGGAGGTGTCCCCTTATGAAAAAGAAAATATCTATATTAGCATTACATCTAGGTTATGGAGGAGTTGAAAAAGCAATTGTATCACTTGCAAACTCTCTTGTTAAACTAGATAAATACAATATTGAAATAGTATCTATTTATAAACTTTATGATAAACCTGTTTTTGATATTAATGAGAATATTAAAGTAACTTATCTCTTACCAGCTAAATTAAGCCCTAATAGAAAAGAGTGGAGTGAAGCTTTACATAACTTAAAATTAATAAGTCTTGGAAAAGAATCTTTAAAAAGTCTTAAAATACTATATAAAAGACGTAAGAGTATGGTAGATTATATAAAAAACACTGATGCAGATGTTATAATCTCAACACGTGTTTTCTTAAATGAATTACTAAGTGAATATGGTAAAGAGGAAACTCTAAAAATAGGTTGGGAACATAATCATTATCATGATGATATGAAATATGCTACTGATGTTATTAGAAGTGCTAAAAATCTTGATTACTTTGTTTTAGTATCTAAAGGACTTCAAAAGTTTTATCATAAAAAGATGAAAGCTTATAAATGTAAATGTATCTATATCCCAAATGCAATTGAAAATATACCAAAGACTAAAAGTCCTTTAACAAGTGAACATCTAATATCAGTTGGAAGATTATCTCCTGAAAAGGGCTATTTAGATTTGTTAAAGATATATCTTGATTTGAAAAATAAAAAATGTAAATGGCATTTAGATATAGTAGGAGATGGAAGTGAACGAGGTAAATTAGAGAAATTTATTAAAGAAAATAATCTAGAAAACGATGTTACTCTTCATGGCTTTAAGAACAGTAAAGAAATAGAAAAACTAATGCATAAAGCAAGTATTTATGTTATGACTAGTTACACAGAAAGCTTTGGTATAGTTTTACTTGAAGCGATGAGTAATGGTCTACCTTGTCTTGCTTTTGATTCAGCTGAAGGTGCTAAGGAAGTAATAACATCTGGTCGTGATGGATACTTAATTAAACATCGTAATTTTAAAGCAATGGAGAAAAAAATATTAGATTTAACTAAAGATATAGAGACAAGAAAAGAATTAGGTAAAAATGGTAGACGAAAAGTAAAAGGCTATATTTCTGATAATATATGTGCATCTTGGGAAAAAATAATTGAAAGAAAGTGATTAGTTATGAAAAAAGTAATGTTTATATCAAGTACTGGTGGGCATTTAACAGAGCTTTTACAACTTAATAGCATTATGAAAGACTATGATTATTCTCTTATAACAGAGAAGACTAAAGCCAATAATAAACTTAAAAGAAAATATAAAAATGTTAACTTTCTTTTATATGGTACTAAAGACCATAAATTAACATATCCTTTTAAACTTTTTATAAACTGTTTTATTAGTCTTTTCTTGTACTTTAAATATCAACCAGACTATATTATAACAACAGGAGCCCATACAGCAGGGCCAATGTGTTGTATAGGAAGAATCTTTGGTAGTAAAATTATTTATATAGAGTCATTCGCTAATATTAAAACTAAAACTATAACAGGTTCACTTTTTTATAAATTCCATATCGCTAATCTCTTTATCGTTCAGTGGCGTCCTATGTTAAAACTCTATCCTAAAGCGACATATGGAGGGTGGTGTTTCTAATGATTTTAGTAACTCTAGGTACACAAGATAAGAGTTTTGAAAGACTATTAAAAGCGATAGATAAGGAAATAGAAAAAGGTAATATCAAAGATAAAGTTGTAGTACAAGCAGGTTATACTAAATATAAAAGTAAAAACATGGAAATATTTAAAAGTGTTTCAAATGATAGATTAGAAGAACTTATGGATGAAGCTTCACTTATCATTACTCATGGGGGAGTAGGAAGTATTCTAACTGCTTTAAAACATCACAAAAAAGTAATCGCTACGCCACGTCTTGCTAAATATAATGAACATACTAATGACCATCAAAAACAAATAATAGAAGAATTTGGTAAATTAGGTTATATCATACCTTTAAAAGATTTAACTAAATTAGATAAAATGTTAGAGAAAAGTAAAACATTTAAACCTAAAGAGTTTAATAGTAATAATGAAAACTTTAAAAAGTTAATAATTAATTATATAGAAGAGACTAATCATATAAGTTGGTTTAATAGAGATAAATTTGCAATACTTACATCATTAATAAATCTATTTATCTTTTACCTATTAAATCTTACAGGTATGAATATCTATTTAAACTTTACTATTAACTATGTAATATCATGCTTAATTATGGCTTTATTTAAAACAAAAAAGATTTCTAATCCTATAACATCTATTATTTGTTTCTATTTAATAGAAGGATTATCTTTATTATTACTTGTAGATAACTTAAATATAGATGTTATCTTATCTAAGTTTATTATCAATATCTTAACAGTAATCATATATCATTTTTTAGTTAAGAAAAACTAGAACAATTCAGGGGGCTATTATGAATATAAATATTATTAAAGAAAAGATAAAACTACATAAATATTATCTTATAACTATAATCATTATGCTTATAATTATTATAATTATGAGTATATTTCTACTAACTAAAGAAAATGATACTTTTACTAATCCCTATGAAGTAAAAGTAAAACCAAATGATAACTTTTTATTTTTAGGAGACTCTATTACAGATTTTTATCCTTTAGAAGAGTATTACGATAACTTACCTGTTGTAAATAGTGGTATTGCCGGTAATAAGACAACGGATATTTTAAGTTCTATGCAAACAAGAGTATATCAGTATAATCCTACTAAAGTATTTCTATTAATAGGTACTAATGACCTTGATAGTAATGCTGAAGATATTGTAGATACTACATTTAATAATATTAAAGAAATAGTAGGTGAAATAAGAAAAAATAGAAGTGATGCTACTATATATGTAGAAAGTGTATATCCTGTAAATGCTACGATAGAAAATAATACTGTTAATAATAGAACTAATAAAAAGATTAGAAACTTAAATAAAAAATTATCTAGTTATTGTGATGGAGAAGTCTGTAATTATATTAATCTATTTGATGATTTAATAGATGAAGAAGGTAATCTTAAACAAGAGTATACAGAAGATGGACTCCATTTAAATAGTTTAGGTTATGTAGTTATTACAAGAGAATTATTACCATATATGAACGAATAAGGAAAAGAGAAATGACAACATATAAGAAAATAATAGATACATTAATTAAAGAAGAGATAGCTACTGAGTTCTATAGATTTCAAGGCTCTAATAGTTTTGAATATTTTAATATTAAAAGTAATAAGTTTGATGATAGTAAACATTATATATATTTTTCTGGAACCAGAAATCATCATTATTATTTTACAATTAGAAGAATAAGACAACAATTGAATAAAGTAGTATTAAATGATACTCCATATAATATTTCTAATAAAGAATTAAAAAATGAAGAAAGTTTTAAAAAAATCACCAATATTGTTTTAAATCAAGAAAATATTAAAAACTTAAAATCAATATCCTTAATAATTGATAAAAATTATTATAAATTATTAAAAGAAAATAGTGTATATAATATGGTAAAAAAGCAATCTCCTTACTTAATAGAAAGAGTAGATAGAAAATTATATGGAGGAGGATATGGTGTTAGTAATGCTTGGTTAGACTTGTTAAATGATTTAACCCTTTTTTCTTCCTGTATAAGAATAACTAGTATTGATATTTTAAATATTTTAAAGAATATGAGAAGAGAAAAGAAACTTGCTTCTCCATACTTAATCAGTAATATCTTAGATACTAAAGAAAGAACTTATAGAATGTCAGATAATCTATATAATGATTTTCATAAATATAATATAATGAATGATTTAGAAACAATTTATGAGCAGAAAATGTACTCTGAAGACAGTAGTTTTGGAAGAAATCCTTCTACTAATATTAGAGATATTTTAACAAGTTATCAAAAGACTAGAGAAAAAATTTTAAGATTAGCTGACAATAGTTACCATAAATATTAGAAAATGTTTGACTGCGAAAGACTTTTATGATAAAATCATATTGTTTGTAGCTTGTTATACCTCTATTTGAGTGTAAGCTGTAAACCGCATTGAAGAGGTAGAAATTACTATCTAGAGTAATACCTTAAAAGCGAGTCTTTGGTTTAGAAAAAGGAGGTTAAAAAATGTACGCAGTAATTAAAGTTGGTGGAAAACAATATCGTGTTAGCGAGGGAGATGAAATCTTCGTAGAAAAGTTAAATGCTAACGCTAATGATGTTGTTACTTTTGAAGAAGTTTTAATGCTTGATTCTAAAGTTGGTTCCCCTTATTTATCTAATGTCACTGTAGAAGGTACAGTCTTAAAAAATGGTAAAGCTAAGAAAATACGTATTTTTAAGTATAAGAACAAATCTAGAAGTAACCGTAAAACTCAGGGACATAGACAACCTTATACAAAAGTTAAAATTACTAAGATTAATGGTTAATTATGATTAAAGTAAAAGTAGAAAAAGAAAAAGGTTATTTTAAAAAGATAAGTATATTAGGACATGCCATGTATGATGATTATGGCAAAGATATAGTTTGTAGTGCCGTTAGTTCTATTGTTACGACAACAATTAATGGTATTCTTACTATTGATAAAAGTACTATTACTTATCTTGCTAGTAGTAAAGGTTTAACTATTAAAGTTTTAAGTAATGATAGAGTTACTCAAAGCTTACTTAAAAATATGTTAAGACTACTAAAAGAATTAGAACTAAAATACAAAGAAAATATAGAGATACAGTAAGGAGGGACTAAAGTGGAATTTTTAAAGTTAAATATTCAGTTCTTCGCTCATAAAAAAGGACAAAGTTCTACATCTAATGGTAGGGACTCTATTGGACGTAGATTAGGAGCGAAAGCAGCTGATGGAGAATATGTAACTGCTGGTAGTATCATCTACCGTCAAAGAGGAACTAAGATATTCCCAGGTGTTAATGTTAAACGTGGTAATGATGATACATTATACGCAACAGTAGATGGAATTGCTAAGTTTGAACGTAAAGGAAGAGATAAGAAACAAGCTTCTGTTTATCCAGTAAGTGAATAGAAAGAAATTATCTCTTTCTTTTTTTGTTTATATGTGTTATTATTAAGTTAACAAAAAGATAAGGAAAGAAGGTAAAAATATGAAAAGAATATGTTCACTAAATGTTACCGGGGGGGGTTAAATTACCAGAATGGTAGTTTAAATAATACTTTCTTTCATTATGACTTAAGAGAATAGAGGATGGTTCTATTCTTTTTATAGTGCAATAATGAGAGGAGTAAATAAAAATGAATGAAAGAAAAAAATATATAATAATATCAGTAGTAATAATATTAATAAGTGTAGTAGCTTTAATAGGAACTAGTTATGCTTTACTTACTATGACTATAGAAGGAGATAAGAAGATTACCTTAACAGCAGGGATATTAAAAGTTGACTTTGAAGATGGTAATTATATTAATTTAGAAAATGCAGCTCCTATGACTGACTCACAAGGACAAAAGTTAACGCCATATACTTTTACAATAACTAATACTGGTAATATAAATGCTTATTATCATGTGTCTTTAGAAGAAGAGGCTACTAATACCTTAACAAATAACTATTTAAAGATGAGACTTACGAATGATGCAGGATACGATAGTGGAGTAGTTAAGGTTAATAGTTATGGAACAGGTACATTTGATATAAAAAGTGAAGAAACACTTGAACCAAGTGATACTGTTACATATACATTATGGATGTGGTTAGATAATGATGCAGATAACTCTGCTCAAGGAAAAGAATATAAGAGTAAGATAGTAGTAACAAGTTATGATAGACCTCATGAAATACAAGTATCAACAGCTTTACTTGATAATATTTCAGAAGAAAATCTTTATGATGATGGAACAGATACATTTATAACAGGAGAAGACCCTAATAATTATATCTGGTATAGTGGTAAACTATGGAGAGCGGTGTCTGTTAATAATGAAGCAAAGACAACGAAGTTAGTAACCCAGTGGAATATAAGTAGTATTTCATATAATGAAATAAATAATTCATCTTTTGAAGGAAGTTATATGGAAGATTGGTTAAATGATACCACAGTAGATGGCTTTTTAGGTAATTTAAGAGACTATGAGAACTTTATCGTAACAGATGCCAAATGGAATGCAACAGAGGATGCAACTAGTTTAGGAAGCATAACAAGACCTAGTGATAGTGGTACAGTGGTAACAGATGCTGTAGGATTACTTAACATGTATGAATATCAGTCAAGTAATAAAGGAGGAATAAATGGTTATTTAAATAATGGACTTTATTGGTGGACTTTGACGCCTAATAGCTCAACTACATTAGTAAGTATTTCGCCAACTGGGGAGACTATAACAGACTTATCACATTATGCTGATGGTATTCGGCCTTCCATTAACTTAAGAAGTGATGTGAAAATAGTTTCTGGAAGTGGGACAGAAAATGATCCCTATCGATTATTAGGAGATAGCGATACTAATCTATCAGGAACAAAATTAAATACAAGGTACAGTGGTGAATATATAAGATTTGGAACAGGTGATAATAATTTATATAGGATAGTGAGTCATGAGACACCAGAATTAACAAAAATTGTTAATTCAGAGCCATTAAAAGAAAATGGAGAATTTATTAACTTGAGTTTAAATCCAAACGAAGTAAAAGATTTTATAAATAATGTTTTTATTAGTGATTATTTTGAAGATGGTCAGTTTAGTATGATAAGCGAAAATACTGTTTGGTATTGGTCTTCAGTATCAGATGGAGAAAGTTATAAATTAGCTAAGTATAAAAACATAAATGGAGATGAATTAATTTCAAATACTAGTATTGATACTATAGGATTACTTCGCTTAGGAGAATTAATGACAGGTCAGTTTAATAGATATACTTCAAGAGAAAATGTAAATACAGGATTAACATCTAAATATTGGTTAAATACTATGGAAGGTGATAAAAACAAGTATGTACAGGATAAAGGAGGTTTGGGAATAGCTGCTAGTGGTGATAGTGGGCTAAAACTTGCTTTTAATCTAAAATCTAACGTTATCATAACTGGAGGAGATGGAACTAAAAATAATCCATTCATCCTAGAACTTGCTAGTTAAGTATATCTTAACAACAATAATAAAGAGTGATGTTTTTAGAGAATGTATAATCTAGTGTGTAAACAAAACATACTAGATTTTAATTTTGATAAAGATGAGCAACAAATTAGTTGCTTTCTCCTCTTGACACAATTTATCTTTCATGATACGTTATAGATATAAGAGGCGATGTATAAAAAGATGGGGAAAAGGAGGTTATGAAAATTTATAAAAAAAGATTAAATTTTGAAAATTGAGGGTATTTTTTAGGATGAATTTTGTGTTTTTACCTAGCGAATTTATTAAATTAACCACTATTTTATAGACGAATTTTAAAAATTGCCTTTTTGCAATCATTTATAGACTATGCTATAACACTTGCAAGGAGGTGATTTGGTGCCTATTACTAAGAAAAGATTTGAAGAAATAGTTAAGAAATTAAAAAGAAAAGGTGAGATTGTTCCTGCTACTTATGACTGTATCTTTAAAGCAATTATGAAAAAATGTCCTAAGTATAGAGCAGATTTAACTTCTAGATTAACAGGAATACCTAAAAAACTAATATTAAATACATATAAAGAAATGAATACTGAGTATGTAATAGATAATGTTTTAGAAAGAGGTAAAGTATCAGATATTTTATTTGCAGTAAAAGGTTATGTTCTTAATTATGAGTTTAATAATAGAAAATGGGATGGCTTAATAGAGAGAAATGATGCTTATTTAGGTAAAGTAAAAAACGATTTGATAAGAAGAACAAAAAGTTATGCAAGTTTACCTAAAGTTATACAGATAAATATAAATAACTTTTATTGTTTCTTAAGTAAAGAAAATCTATTAGAGTTTAAATCAAGAGATAAGTATGGAATAATAGAAAGTGATAAATGGGGCAAAATTTATGTTAATTTAAAATTAATAAGAGAAAAGTATGATAGAGGATTAAAGTT
>DVHC01000038.1 GCA_018712385.1 Candidatus Onthousia excrementipullorum
AACTTTAATCCTCTATCATACTTTTCTCTTATTAATTTTAAATTAACATAAATTTTGCCCCATTTATCACTTTCTATTATTCCATACTTATCTCTTGATTTAAACTCTAATAGATTTTCTTTACTTAAGAAGCAATAAAAGTTGTTGATATTTATCTGTATAACTTTAGGCATACTTGCATAACTTTTTGTTCTTCTTATTAAGTCATTCTTTACTTTACCTAAATAAGCATCATTTCTCTCTATTAAGCCATCCCACTTTCTATTATTAAACTCAAAGTTAAAAATATAACCTTTCGCTGCAAATAAAACATCTGATACTTTACCTTTTTCTAAAACATTATCTATTACATACTCAGTATTCATTTCTTTATAAGTATTTAATATTAGTTTTTTAGATATTCCTGTTAATCTAGAAGTTAAATCTGCTCTATACTTAGGACACTTTTTCATAATTGCTTTGAAGATACAGTCATAAGTAGCAGGAACAATTTCTCCTTTTCTTCTTAATTCAGCAACTATTTCTTCAAATCTTTTTTTAGATATAGGCAAGGTAATTCCTCCTTTCTGCAATACTTATAGCACAGTATAAAAATGATTGCAAAAAGGCAATTTTGAAAATTCACCTCTAAAATAAGGGTAAATTTAATAAATTCACTAGGGGAAAATGCAAAATTTACCCTAAAAAGTACCTCGAATTTTCAAAATCTACATAAATTTAAATTTTTTCAAATTTCCTCCTTTCCCCATCTTTTATACATCGCCTCTTATATCTATAATGTATCACAACAGATAATATTAAGTCAATAAAAAAGTAACTATTTTTGCTTTATACTATTTAATAGTTACTTTAAAATTTTGGACTTAAGTTTAAAGTTATTTCCATGTTATCTGTTATAGGTGTTCCTGCTCCTATACTTTGTCCTGTTACATAACCATTGCCTTCTAACTTAACACTAATACCTAAAAGTTTTAACAAATCTTCTGCCTGTTTACTAGATAAGCCATTTACATCAGGAACAGTTAAATTACTATCATTAGTAACAAGGAATACTTTAGTTCCTGATGTTACTTTATCTCCTTTAGAAGGATATTGTTTAACTACCTTATTACCATTACCTATAACTGTTACACTCATTCCCATATTTTCAAGGTCAGTTTTTGATGAAGTTGCATCTTTATTTTTATATGAAGTTAAACTATATTCAGACAACTTCTCTTCACTAGTTGTTTCAGGGTCTGTTCCATAATATTTACTTATATTAACAACTATATCTTTAATAGCAGTCCAAATAACTTTTTGATTACCACCTTCTGGTCTTTTAACTGATGCATATATAATTACTTTAGGATCATCATTAGGATAAATTCCTGCAAAAGATGAGATGATGTCAGATGCTCCTGTTAAGTAACCGCCTCCGTTTTCATCTGCTATTTGGGCAGTACCTGTTTTACCTATTAAGTTATAACCATCAAGGCGATATCCTGCTCCAGTCATTCCTGGTACATTAACAGTATCCCACATAAGCTGTCTAATCTTATTAACCGTAGTTTCACTAGCAACAGTATCTACTTCAGTTCTTTTACCTTCATAGACCACTTCTCCAGTATCAGGGTCTACTATTTTTTCAACTAAATATGGTTTTAACATTACTCCTCCATTAGTAAGAGAAGTCAAAGCTTGAATATTTTGAACAGGTGTTGTCGTAATACCTTGACCAAAACCAGCATTAAATATTTCGGTTTCGTACTTAAAGTCAACTTCTCCTGTCGCTTCATTTGGAAGTTCAATACCTGTTTTTTTACTAAAGCCTAGTTTTTTAAAGTAACTTCTAAGAATATCTGCAGATAAATGTCTATCTATTAAGTTAATAACACCAACATTACTAGATAAAGCGAATCCTCTATCAAAAGTTATATCACCCCAACCTGCTCTATTCCAGTCACCTATTTCTGTACCATCACTTGTTGTATAAACTCCAGAGTGATATGTTTCATTACCATTATAAACTCCTTGTTCCATTGCAGCCATATAAGTAAATATTTTCATAGTAGAACCAGGTTCATATGGACTAGAGATATTCATATCTAAGTAGTTTGTAATATCTCTTTTGTTAGGGTCAAATGAAGGTGATGTACTAGATGCTAATATCGCTCCTGTCTTAGCATCTGCTATCATAATTGTAAACCATTCATATTTATAGTTAGCTTCAGCATCACTTAAGGCCTGTTCTACAAAAAACTGAATGCTACTGTTAAGAGTAAGATATATATCTTTTCCATCACTAGCTTCTTTACTTATCTCATTAGTACCTGCTATCTTATAACCACGTAAATCTTTTTGATAAGTAGTATACCCATCTTCACCTTTTAAGGTACTATCATAATACTTTTCAATCCCCATCTCTCCAGTCATATTAGTTTCTTCATTACCGTCATCATCAGTAGTAACCTCTTCTTTAGCATAACCTAAGACATAGGAAGCAAAGTCTCCTTTAGGATAATATCTTTTAAAACTTTCTATAAAGTCTATTCCTGGTAAATTTAACTCTTCTATCTTACTTTTAGTAATCTCTGTTAATCCTTTACCTATAGTACCAAATTCAGTTTGATAGACTCCTTCTTTATTTAAGTATTTTAATATTTCTTCTTTACTACAACCAAGGACGCCTGCAAGTTTTTCAGCTGTCATTTCTTTATCTACAACATGTTGGGGATTATCTTCATCTGTAGTTCTAGATGGTGATAAATAAGCGATTAATTTGTAGGAAGAAACATTTTGTGCTAAAGCTTCTCCATCACTACTATAAATATTACCACGTTCTGCTTTTATAATATCTGTCTTAGTAGTACGTTTTCTTGCTAAAGCCTGTAAATTTGTATCATCAATTTCTTTAGATAGAGCAAGTTGGGTTACTCTTGCAATCATTAAGGCAAACAAAAAAAGAGAAGCAATTATTAAAAGTTTACTATATCTTATATTATTTTTTCTTCTCTTTTTTCTTTTCAAGTTTACCACTTCCTATTATTCATCGATATTCTTAATGTTATCATTATTATAACTTAATCCTTGTTCTTTGGCAACTTCTTCTATTTTATCTAGGGATGCTAACTCATTTATTTTCATAGATAAACTCTCATTTGTTTTTGTTTGCTCACTTATTTCTTTTTTAGTCTTTTCAACTTCAAAGTTTATTTTAGATAATGTTGCTTTAGAAAAAACGATTGTTAAAGGGGCACTAATGGCTAATACTAAAGCGAATGTATAGATAAGACGCTCAAATTTACTCATTTTAACTCTTTTTTTAACTTTTCTAGCCATTGTATCACCTTCTTTTATTTTATTCTTTCTATAACTCTAAGTGTAGCGGAATGTGCTCTATTATTATGTTCTAACTCTTCACTACTAGCTTTTATTCCTTTTTTAGTAATTAATTTAAAGTCTGGTAGTTTATCCAAAGGTATATTAGGTAATCCTTTAGATAAAGGATCTATCTCACACATTTCATTAAACTTTTTCTTAACTATTTTATCTTCTAAGGAATGAAATGTTATAACAGCAATTCTTCCTCCAATATTTAACATAGATAAACTATCATCAAGAGATTTCTTTAAGACATTTAACTCATCATTAACTTCTATTCTTAAAGCTTGAAATATTTGTTTAGCAGGATGCTTTTTAACTCTTTCTTTATATGGAACAGATGATTTAATGATATCTACTAATTCTAAAGTAGAATCTATTTCCTTAGTTTCTCTATACTTAACAATATTTTTAGCGATAGATGATGAGAATTTACTTTCTCCATAGTCTTTAAAGATTCTCTTTAACTCATCATAACTATAAGTATTAACTATTATTTTAGCAGTTAACTTATTATCTTTATCCATCCTCATATCAAGGGGAGCATCAAATCTATAAGAGAAGCCACGATAGTCTTCATCTAACTGCGGACTTGATACTCCAAGATCGTAAAGGATAGCATCTACTTTCTCTATGCCTAATGATTTTAGTTTATCTTTAGCATAGACAAAGTTAGAATCAATTATTTGGAAGTTATCACCGATAGTAGAAAGTTTATCTTTACTATAGGCAAGTGCTTCCTCGTCTTGGTCAAAGGCGAATAGATACCCATTTTTAATTCTTTTTAAGATTTGACTACTATGTCCTGCAAAACCTAAAGTCATATCAACAGCGATACTGTCATCTTTTAGATTTAAAGATTCTATTGTTTCTTTAAGTAATACTGATTCATGCATTATATCTTCTCCTCAAATAGATTCTCAGCAATATCGGACATTTCATCATTACAAGAACTCATAAACTCGTTGAAAGCATCCTCATCCCATATTTCTAATCTATCTCCCGTTCCTACAATTACACATTTCTTAGATAGATTAGCATAAGTAATAAGGGGACTTGGAATATTAACTCTTCCTTGTTTATCAAGTTCAATGGCAGTAGCACCAGACATAAAGAAGCGAGTGAAAGCTCTAGCATCTTTTTTAGTAAATGGTAAGCTTTCTAATTTAGTAACGATATGGTTAAAAGTGTCATTTGGATAAACATAGATACAATGTTCTATACCACGAGTAATAACAAAGCTATTACCAAGAATATCACGATATTTAGATGGTATAGCAATTCTACCTTTATCATCGATATTATGATGAAACTCTCCTATAAACATATTTATCCCCCACTTTTCCCCACAGTCTACCACTGCTTAATTATATGTTACACAAAATTATTAAAAATGTAAATAAAATAAGGGAGATTTAATTTGACAAAAAAGGAATTTGACAGAAAGAATGTAAACAAAAAGAAAAAAGGTATTGACATTACCTTTACTTCAACTTATCTAACAAACTATCTAAAAGCTCTTTACTTTCTATCTTAGTAATTGCAAAACACTTCTTACCTAAATCTTTAAAACTTGCTCCAGAATGATATAGACTTTTCTTATCTAAAATGATAAATCTATCATGAAAAGAGTTATTAACTACTAAAGTTACATTATCATACTGTTCTTTATATTTTTCATAATCTATATTGTTATACTTATTGGTAATAAGTGTAGCTT
Source organism: Candidatus Onthousia excrementipullorum (assembly GCA_018712385.1). GTDB lineage: Bacteria > Bacillota_I > Bacilli_A > RF39 > UBA660 > Onthousia > Onthousia excrementipullorum. The sequence continues at coordinate 5,084 of DVHC01000038.1, forward strand.
TTCTATTAGTCTTAGATAATATATCTAATATATTTTTATCAATATAATTATCTATTATAATAATACTACTTAAAGCTTTATCAAATATCTTTATCATTAAAGAATAAGCATCATAAATCTGTCCTTCAAAAAAGATATGATTATTTTTATCTTTAAAACTGTCAAAGGTATTCTCTATTAATGAAAGCCTATTTTCATGATTAATTAACATCTTACCATAGTCCATTAGATCATTTGAAATATATTTTCTCATCGCTACAAAAGCATCCATAATTCTTATACTTACTTGTGTAGCGACTTTAGATTTTAATATTGTAGCAAGCATGGCGACACCTTGTTCTGTAAAAACTCTAGAAGCATATCTATTACCGCCATGATTATTCAATCTTGAGGTCGAAATTTTCGACCTCAAGTTTATGGTTTCCTCATTAGTTAAAATAAAACTAAACCTTTCTGGAAATTTTTCCATATTATTCTTAACCGCCTCATTAATTCTCTTTGTTTCAACATGATATAACTTAGCCAAGTCACTATCCAACATCACTTGTTTACCTCTAATTTCATAAATCATGTTTTTTATTTCAATATCTTTTTTTTCTATTAAATCATTCATAAACAAAACCTCCTTAAAAATAATTATTTCAACTCTAACATAAGATAGGAGATAATGCAAAAAGAGAATTTTGCAAATTCAAGACAAAATTCCCTTTAATCTTCAAAATTCACTAGTAGAAAATACAAAATTGACCCTAAAATTAGAGCCAATTTATAAAATTCATACTTTTTTAAACTTCTTGTATTACTGTAATAATCATAGGTTTTGTTTCCATAGTTTTATAAAAGTATTTACCTAAAACATCTCTTACTTCTGTTTTTATAGTAGAATACTCTACTCTTTTAGTTCCTTCACTTATATTTTTCTCTATTATTTCTAAAGACATATTTTTAATTTCATCTACTAAATCTAAATTATCTTTAACATAAATAAAGCCTCTTGTTAATACTTCTGGTCCTGCTAATATCTTTTTAGTTTCTCTATCTAGAGTACAACTTATAATAACAATACCATTTTCTCCTAACATCTCTCTATCTTTTAAGACTAAATCTCCTATATCACCATTACTTTTACCATCTATTAAAATCTCATCAGTCTCTATATGTTCATTAGTAGGAACAAGATTACCTTTAATAAATAGTGTTACATCTCCATTTTGTTTTAAGATGATATTTTCTTTTGGGATACCAAGAGATTCTGCTACTTCTGCATTAGCATATTGATTACGATATTCTCCTTTAACAGGGAAATAATACTTAGGATTCATTATATTTATTAAAAGTGATAAATCTTCACGTGATGCATGGTGTAATAAGTGCTTCTTACTAGATAAACTAATAGCATTAACTCCAAGCATTGCTATTTCATCCATAACAGTTGCAAGACGCTTTTCTATTCCTTCATAAGCAGGTTCTGTAATAAAGATAGTATCATTAGTATTAAGTTTAATAAACTTATCATAACCTTTAATAATTCTTTCTAAGTTTGCAAAAGGTTTTTCTTTCTCATCTGATATTAATACTACAGCATCTTTATCTTCTAGATTATTTAAGTCACCTATTACTCTTCTATCAATAGTTAAATAATTATTTTTTATTGCATAATTAATAGTATTTTGTAGGGAATGACCCATAATAACAATCTTTCTATGTGTCTTACTTACTTCATTAAATATCTCTTGGATTCGATAGAAATGTGCTGGAAAGACAGTTGCAATAATTCTACCTCTATTTTTAGCAAGAACATTTCTAATAAAATCACTTACTCTATTACTAGGACTAGTATAACCTTCACGTTCTGCATACATAGATTCTGCAAGTAGACAAAGGACACCTTGTTTACCAACATAAGCAAGTTTACCTATATCTGTTTTATATAGGCCAGTCTCTTTATGGTCAAAAGTAAAATCACCTGTATAAACTATCGCTCCATCTTTAGTATATAAAACATAACACAAAGCATCAGGAATAGAATGAGTCATAGAAATAGGAAAGATACTTTCACGACCAAACTCTAATTTATGATGAGGTTTAATCTCTATTAAATGACTCTTTTTAATTTCAGTATCAGTTAAATCTTGTTTTAATATTTCTAGAGTTAATTTCGCTCCATAAATATTAACTTCAGGAATAGATTTTAAAATATCAGGAACCGCTCCCATATTACCTTCATGACCGTGACTTAAAAAGATACCTTTTATTCTTTTTCTATTTTTTATTAAATAATCAAAGTTAGGAATAATATAATCTATTCCCAGATTTTTCTCATTATCAAATTTACTTCCGGCATCAAATACATAGATGTTTTTATCTACTTCAACAACATACATATTTTTACCATTTTCGTTTAGTCCACCTAAACTAAATATTTTTATTTTACTCATAAATTCTCCTTTCTTTTTATATAGAAACAAAACTTTACTAATTATACACTATTTCTATTATATTTTCAAATCAAAGTTTTTAATTAATACTTTATCTCTTTCTTTAATCTCTTTTTCAATACTTAAAGATTCTAATTTATTATCTACTAAATATTTAGAATGATATCTATCTAATTTATAAACTCTATAATTACCTAATAAATCAAGGTACTTATCATGGGCAATATAAAGATTCCCTATTAAAAGAGAATTGTTATAATTACGTCCTAAATTAGTAACATCTTCCTTTTCATAATCTTGCTCAACAGATTCAGTGAGCATAGACAATGATGTTTTTATAATAGTAGAACTCTCCACTAAAATGGATAGCCTTTCACATATTTCAAAATCTTTTAACATTTCACTGCTAGTTATAATATTTTCAAGCACAAATGAAACTATCTTTTCTCTATTTTCATAACCTTCTAATTCTAAGTTTATAAGCAACTTTATTAAATTATTATATATTCTTAACTCTTTTGTATTCATAATTATATAGCAAGCTTCTCTAAAGCATTTTTAGCAGCGTGTTGTTCTGCTTCTTTCTTACTACTACCTACTCCTTCTCCATAGATAATACCATCTACTCTTACTTGCATTTTAAAGGTTTTATCATGAGGAGGACCTGATTCAGAAATTAGTTCGTAATATAGGCTCTTTTTACTAGTTTGCACAGCCTCTTGTAAAGCAGATTTATAATCAGAGAAAAATGTTACATTAGGGTTAGTTACATAGGGAACAATAATATCTAAAATAACTCTTCTAACAGTAGCATAACCAAGATCTAAGTAAATCGCTCCCATAAGTGATTCAAAGATATCAGCGACAATTGCTTTTTTATGTTTACCGCCATTTAACTCCTCTCCATGGCCTACTTTTATATAGTTATTAAGTCCAAGTCCTAAAGAGTATTCATATAAAGCATTTTCACATACATAACTTGCTCTTACTTTAGTCATAGTCCCTTCATTCTCATCATGGTTACGATATAAGTAATCAGCCATAACAAGGTCAACAACAGCATCTCCTAAAAACTCTAATCTCTCATAATCTTTTTTCGCTCTATGTTCATTAGCATATGATGAGTGAGAAAATGCTACTTCATAAAGTTTTAAATTTTTAGGAGTTATATTAAGCTTTTTAAATAATTCATCCATTGATTATCACTTCTTTCCATAAGTCTTCTTTAAAGCCAGTTAAAACAAAATTATCTCCTACAAGAAGAGGTCTTTTAACAAGCATACCATCAGTAGATAATAACTCTAACTTTTCATCAAGAGTCATGTTAGGTAATTTATCTTTTAGATGTAGTTCTTTATATAAATTACCACTAGTATTAAAGAAAGTCTTAATATCTTTACCACTAACTTCAAGAAACTTCTTTAATTCTTCTTTAGTAGGATTATCAGTTACGATATTTCTATCAGTATATTTAATATTATTATCATCTAAAAACTTTTTAGCTTTCCTACAAGTACTACATTTTGGATATTCTATAAATAAATACATATTAGTCCCTCTTTCCATACTTATTATACATAAATTTAGAACAAAAGAAAAGTAGTGATTGATATATTCACTACTCTAGATTAAGTTTATTTTTAAGAATATAGTTAGTTATAGGTGTAATTATCACTGTAATGATAATTACAAGTCCAATTAGTATTCCAAATAAGATATTAACTGATGCTATTGCACCTATTTCATTATCTAAACTTCTTACAAAATCTGGACTAACCATTCCAACAAAGGTAAGAGCGAATGTAAAGTACATCTCATAGATAACATAAAGAATGATGTAGGCAAGAAAACTAAAGCCTAGTTTATTAGTATTTTTTAATTGTCCTAAAGCGATAGATAAGAAACACACAGCAAGTCCTGAAATATAAGCTACTATCATAAGAACTGCCATTAGTATTAACATAACCACTGCATCACCTGGTATATCTTTAAAGAAGTTCGCTACGCCATTGGCAAAACCACTCCATTCTCCATTACCTATTACTAGTATTATAATAGATATAAACATAACAACAAGACTTGTAATCATCGTAGTTACACCTGTTATAAATTTAGATGTGATAATAGTACTTTTCTTAACAGGTAAAGTATTAATTAAATAACCCCTATCTGTTGCAAAATCTAAATAGAAATCTCTGATACTTAAGAAGAATGTTCCTACTATTAATACCATTAATATTACAACATAGCTTATTATCATAAGAGCATTTAAAGTTGAAAATAAGTTAGAGGTATCAGAAAGATTATTAAGTATTACAGTTAAAATAGTAATAACCACTGTAATTAAATATATTGGTAATAAAGTCTTATATAGATTTTTAAAATCATATTTCAATAGTTTACCTAACATTTAAATTCCTCCCTAAATAAATCATTAATAGATAATTTTGTCTCTTTTCTAATCTCATCTGTACTACCACTTCTTACCACTTTACCATTTTTTAAGAATATTATTTCATCTAATACTTTCTCTAAATCACTAATTAAGTGAGTTGAAATGAGTAGTGAAGCATCATCACTAAAATTAGTTAATATTGTATTAATGATATAGTCTCTGGCCGCTGGGTCAATCCCTCCAATAGGTTCATCTAAAATATAAAGTTTCGCTTTCCTACTCATAACAAGGATTAACTGAACTTTTTCTTTAGTACCTTTAGACATCGTCTTTAGTTTTTGATTTAAATCAAGGTCTAACTTACCTATTAACTCTTTCGCTTTATCTATTCTAAAGTCTTCATAAAAGTCTTTAAAATAGTTAAGTAACTCTAATACTGTCATATTATTATTTAGATAGTTTTTATCAGGTAAATACGAGATTATTTTTTTAGTTTCAACTCCAAGGTCTAAGCCATTTACTTTAATAGTACCAGAATCTTCTTTTAATAAATCATTTATTAATTTAATAAGGGTCGTCTTACCACTTCCATTTGGTCCTAAAAGCCCTACTATCTTACCTTTAGGAATACTAAAAGTAACATCATCTAAGACTTTGTTATTACCATAACTTTTAGTTATATGACTAACTTCTAATAAAGCCATTAAATTTCACTCTCCTTTAATATTTTCTTAATATCAGTATCACTATATCCTAAAGATTTTAAATTATTAATAAAATCTTGATATAGAGTTTTAGCAACTAATCTTTTTTCTTTTAAGATAAACTCCCTATCTTCAGTAACATATTTACCACTAGTTCTAACAGTATAAATAAATCCCTCTTCTTCTAATCCTTGTAAAGCTTTCTGCATTGTATTAGGATTTACTTGATATTTTAAGGCAAAGTCACGAACAGATGGTATTTTACTACTAGGTAGTAACTCTCCTTTAAAAATCTCTTTTTTAATTATTTCCTCTAGTTGTAAATAGATAGGTTTATCATTATCAAAAACATAACTTATAATTATCACCTCTTTTTGTATCACTTACTTAATACAGTTATACAATAAATATATGTTAATGTCAATAGAAATATGATTCTAATTGTACTATTTATAATAATTAGATATAATAAGTGAAAAAGGAGAGCTTTACATATGGAACATGAATTATGTAATTACAAAAGAATAAATATTAAAGATATATATAGAAGTGATGATTATACTTTTGTATATTTAGATAACGAGCAAAAACTATTAGTAAAGGATAAAAAAATATATGATATTTCCTGCTATAGTTCTTTTCATAAAGTTATTACTATGAATAATATAGACTATGCTGTAGTAATAAAAGATAATACTTTGCATTTAATTAATATTGAAACTAAGACAATAGTTTTTAAAGATTTTAAAGCTTATGATATTAATAAAGAAGATGAAAAATGTCTAAAAGTAATTATGAAAATAGGTGGTGGAGATGATGCTATCTATAATATTGAGACAAAAGAATATTTAAGTATCCCTACTGATTATGAATTTGAACATTCTCTAGAAAATAATTTATATGTTTTTAGTGAAAAAGATAATAGTTTTGAAAAAGATTTTTTATATAGAAAAAGAGTTATTCTTAATGCTAATGGAAAAGAATTGTTAAAAGACATTACAGGATGGATTAATTATAGTGGTAATTATTTAGTTATTGATAATAATGATAAAATAAGGATTATTAACTTAAATGACGAAGGCAATATCATAGAAAAAACAGTAGAGTCTAATGACAAATTACTTACCAAGCCCATATATTATGATGAAAAAATAGTATTAGTTAAAAATGAATTAATAGAAATATATGATTTAGATTTAGAGTTAATTAACAGTATTGAAGTAAATGATTTAAATAACGTTGTAGATTATGAACTTACTAACAACACATTAAAATTTTGTATTTCCTATCAAGATACTAATAAACACCTTTTTGTTAATTTAAAAAATGGAAAGACTATCTCTCATGTTAGAATAGAGCCATATCCATGGTGGATACCTACTACTTATATAGGTAGAGAAAAAATAGAAGATGAAAAACAAGATTATTATTTTTATGATGAAGAGTTTAATTTCAAAAGAAAAATAAATGGAGAAAAAGTTTATAGTATTGATAGTAAAAAAGAGTGTATGTTTTATATAGAAAGCGATAAAAGAAAACAATTTCTTAATATGGAAACAGGCTTACTAAAAGATGTTCCTTATGATAATATGTATTTTCATTTATCCCTTCCTTATGGTTATGGAGTTAACTTTGATAGTGAAACAATGGATTTCTTTGATGAAGAATTAAACATTATTATAAAAGATTTTAATTATAAAAAATATAATATAAGTCCATCACATACAGAGTTTAGTTATTTTATTATTAATGATTATCTTTGTATTTCAAAACATGTTGTCGATGGTGGTGGTTTATCCCATTTTAGAAAAATCATTGAAAGAAATGGGGGTCAAGTTATATTAGATGCCTATGACTGTAAAGTTTATCCTTTAGGTAACTATATTCAAATAATTAAAGATGGAGAAACTAAATACTTTAATACTGAAACTGGTGAGTTTACTCCTCTTACTATAGAGACTCCTGTTAATGAAAACGGAAAAATAGATATTAATAAAATACATAACTTAAATGAATCTTTATCTTTAATAGATAAAGGTTATCAGAAAACTAAAAAGATGCTTTAAGAAATATGAGCATCTTTTTAATTCTTTAATTTAAAAGTTTTAGGAGCATAGTTATATATTAAGAATAGCGATATCACAGAATAAAGTATGACAAAGATTATCATGATAATTCCAAAGATAAAGGTAGAAACTTCTATTCTTGAGATATAATAACAGGCCCAGTAAGTTATTAGGCTAGCAATTGTATAAGTTGTACTTTTCATTTCCATGCCAATATTATAAGGTTGTAGTAAATAATATAAGACTAAGTTATGGATAGAAAAGAATATAGACATAGAGATAATTGATAATATGATAATTATATAGTTTAAAGGATTAGAACTTCCTCCACTTAAGAATAAAAGTATGGCAAGAACTAGAGCAAGAACCACTGTTGGTAATAAGTTAATACCTATTACTGTTTTTAATCTTTCTTTAAATAAAGATAAAACTATTTTAGGTTCACGATAAAATCTATAAAATAACATCGAATGGTCACAGTTCATAAACATAGCATTAGTAATATTTTTACCTGTGTTAATAAAGTACATAATAAATAACATATAAGGTAGTAGTAATAAAGCAAATGTATTGATACCTTGTTTTAAGACAGGAACAAAGAAAATAAGTATTCCTAAGATTATCCCTATTACCAAGATAATAACAGTCATCTTTTTAGCACTATCGATTAAGAGTTTCCTATGTCTTTTTACAAATAAATCATGGAAATAGGCAAAACCACTCTTATCACTAGTTATACCTTTATCAAGAGTAATCTGTTCCCTACTCGTTTTCGTTAATTGTTCTGTATTATTAGATGTATTAACAACAAAGATATTATCATGCTTTAATAATTCTTTACATAGATATTGATAGTTATTATAAGTTAATACTTTTCTAAAAGAGATAATTCCAAGTATAAAGGTAATAACAAAAATTATATAGAAAGCATTAACTGGTATAACTAGATTAAAGTATGGTAATAAATATCCTATTAATAAAAGAGATATTATTAAGAAAAAATATAACGCCCATGATTTAGGTTTATTCTCATTTATAATGATATTACTCTTTTTCATGCGATAGAAATAGAAGGCAATAGCAATTGATTTAACACATAATGTAAATAATACTAACATTAAGGCTTGATACCATGTAATAACGTTAAAGAATAATAGAATTAAAGATACTAATTGTCCTACAAAAATACTTCCAAGGAAATAAATAAAGTTAGGAACAATATAGTTTTTTGCTCGCATTTTCATTAAGACTACTAAATAATATTTATCTCTTGTGGGATTAAATATTTCTGTGTTAGCGAAAGAACCTATTAAGGCTAAAAAGATATAGATATGTATTATATAACTAACATCATAGCTTTTATAAAGAGTTAAAGGTAATAACAAGAATATATAAATATAAAGTAGTTTATATCCAAAAGTCCTAATTAATTCTCTTATAATAAAGATTATAAAACTAATTACTTTAAAACTCTTAAAGCCATAAAACTTAGTAGGTATTAACTTACCTATTAAAGGCAGTTTACTAAAGCCATAAATAATCTGATTAACAGTATAAGCATTTTTTACTCTTAAAGATATTAAAAAGTTATTAAGCATCTTCTTCACCTTTTAAAACATTAATTATCTTATTCTTTAATTCTTTATCTGTTAATTCATCTCTTTTTATTTCTAAAAGTTCACCTTTATTTAATACTACTATCTCATCACATAAATCTAGAGCAAGTTCCATAATATGGGTAGAAAAGATAAGGATTCTATTCTTCTTCATTTTCTTTAATAACTCTTTCATCTCTTCTGCTACTACAACATCAAATGATGTTAAAGGCTCATCAAGTAATAAGATATTAGGACTTGCAATTAAATAGATTAACATCTGCATTTTATTCTTCATACCATGAGAATAATCTTTCATTAATTTATCTCTATCTTCCATATCTATCTTAACTATATCAAAATATTCATCTATAGTTTTTAAATCTTTAATATTATCTTTATTAATATCTATAAAGTATTTTAAAAACTCTCTTCCTGTTAAGAATTCAGGAACAACAGGAGTTGATAGAACATAGCCTATATCACTACTTTCTATTTTTTTATTATTTTTACCATCACTTAAATAAAACTCTCCACTATCACATTTTAAATCTTCATTTAAGCAATTAAAGAAAGTAGTCTTCCCTGCTCCATTTCTTCCTAATAATCCATAAATCTTACCACTTTCAAATGTAAAATTAATATTTTTAAGAACGCACTTTTTATCAAAGTTTTTACTTAGATTTTCTATTACTAACTTCATAATTACTCCTCATTTCTTTTTAAGTCTATCATAGGTAAATCTAAATATCAACATCTATAATTTTAACTTATAATAATCTCCTATAAAATGGCAAAAATTACCAGTAAAAACTTTGTATTTTTAATTGTTATAAGATATATAATATGTTACTATATATCTAGGAACATTTAATAGTTGGGTGAGACCAAATTCTTATGGGAAGGAGGTCGATAAAAATGAGTTGGAAAGATTTTTTTATCTTATTTCAAGCATTTATTATCCTTCTTTTAGTATTATTACTGTTTATTGTTTTAATAGAACAAATAAAACAAACAAGTTTGTTTTTACCTTGTCGTTACCTCCAAGGATTCCTACTTCATAGATAGAGTAACCTCTATTCTCCATAGGCTTAAATTCCGATAGTCGCTACCGTACTTGGGTGCTATTTATTCTTATTAATTTTTATTTATCTAAAACATTATCTATACTAAACTAACTAAATTATAGTGTAACTTTAATCCTTCTAACAATATGTTTAAACTTGCATTTATATCTCTATCATTATGTGATCCACATTCTGGACAATCATGCTCTCTTATACTTAAATCTTTTAATTTACTATTCTTATATCCACAATAGCTACATATTTGACTACTTGGATAATAAGTATTTATCTTATAATAAATCTTTCCTTTTATCTTACATTTCCACTCTATTAAAGAACGTAATGTACTAACACTTGCATCTGATAGACTTTTATTAAATGCTTTTTTCTTATCTTTAAACATATCTTTTACTAACAAACTCTCTGTTACTATAATATCATGTTCATTAACTATTTCATTCGCTATCTCGTTTAAATAATATTTTCTATAATTCTTTATCTTAGCATGTATTCTTGCTATCTTCTCCTTTGTCTTTAAATAATTCTTACTTCCTTTAACTTGTCTTGATAACTTTCTTTGTAATCTTTTTAACCTCTTTTCAAACTTCATTAATATTTTCTCATTACCATATTTAATTCCATCACTTGTTACTACTAAATCTTTTATACCTAAGTCTATTCCTACTATACTAGTAGGTGTTACTTTTTCTACTAATAATTCTTCTTCTACTAGCACACTGACATAATACTTATTTGTTGTTTCACGTGAGATAGTTGCATTTACTATTTTACCTTCTATTCTATCTTTATTTCTAAATCCTCTTATTTTTACTTTACCTAATTTTGGTAATTTTATATTTCTAGTTAATAAATCCACTTCAATATTACTATGCTCTTTTTCTTTATAAGTACTTCTTATGCAACTAGTTCTATAAGACTGTCTTGAAAACTTACTCTTAAACTTAGGATATCCACTTCTCTTAGCAAAGAAGTTATTAAAACCATCTTCTAAATCAAATATAGAACATCTTAAGGCACATGAATCTACTTCTTTAAGGTATTCATGATTGTTTTCTAATTCTTTTAAATCTTTACATAAATCAAATGATTTCTTTACTCCATTTTCTTTTTGATAATTTAGATAATAATTATAAACAAATCGACTACATCCAAAAGTCTTATGTATTAATATCTTTTGTTCATCTGTTGGATATAACCTAAATTTATATGCTCTATATATTTTCATATGACGAACCCTCCTTTAGTAACTAAAGTGTACTGTATAGAAGATATGTTTGTCAATACATTTTTTCGATTTTTAAGTATAACTTTCCTATTATATAAAAGAAAGTCACCTAACTCACATCCGATGAATTAGGTGAAACAATAATTATATAGGTTTCACTCAACATGGGAATATTAAGTGTTCCTACTTTTTTATTTTATGCAAATTTCTTTGACATATTAATAGTATCATAAAATATTTGAAAATTCAATACATAGTGAATAAAAAACTACTGGTAATATTTCCCTATTTTATAGTTATTTATAATATCTTTACTTATCTTAAGATTACCTCTACCTACACCTAGATTATGATTTTCTTTATTAGTACCATGATAATCACTTCCACCTGATATCAAGAGATTTTTTTTCTTTGCAAAATCGAGTAAATAGTTAGTTTGTTCTTCACTAAATGTTGTATAGAAACATTCTATTCCGTCTAAAGCTACTTCATCATAAATTTTATCTAAAAACTTTTCTGTATCAGTAAATTTATATTGATAAGGATGCGCTAAAAAGGCAATACCTCCATTTTTATGAATAAGATTAACTATTTCTTTAATAGAAGGTTTAAACTCAGCATGATTTATAAACAATTTACTTTTAGGATTAGTTAATCCTTTTCTATAGAAATTACTAAAAGATGCCCAAACATCTTCTTTTAGTTTTTCTTTATTATTTTCATATTTAACTAATTCTTCATATATACCACGTTCAAAGAACTCATTTGTAAACTTCTTATCTCTCACTCTTTCAAGATGAAACTCTAAACCTAGTTCTTTTATTCTATCAAGTAATCTATTATAAAGAATATTAGTTCTTTTACTAACCAACTCATCACTATAAAATTCTTCTAAATATTTATTAACCTTTTTATAATCAAAGCCATATCCTAACACTTCTATTAATCTATTATCAAAACTAGTAGTAAATTCACATCCTACCAATATATCTCCTTTATATATTTCTTTTACATTAAACTCTTCCATTTCAAAATAGGATTTACAAGTATTATGGTCTGTTATAGAAATAACTTCTAATCCTAAAGACTCTGCTTTTTCTAATAGTTCTTTAACTGTATCTGTTCCATCAGAATAAGTTGTATGCATATGTAAATCTATCATTATTTATTCACTCCTTTATACATCTTTAAAGCATCACCTAATATATCTCCATATTTTTCAAGATAGTTTTTAGTATGTTCTGTCATATTAGATGGTAAGTTACTTACATTAAACCACTCTAGTTTCTTACTTTCATTATCATTTACTCTTAACTCACCACTGTACTTTTTTACTACAAAGATAGCAGTAATATCATATAACTTATCTCCATTAGGATACTCTCTATAAGTATCTTTTCCTGATAATACTTTTACCATCTCTAAATCAATAATATCTAAATTTGTCTCTTCTTTTAATTCCCGTCTTGCCACTTCTTCAAAGCTTTCTCCTAATTCCATCGCTCCACCTGGAAAACCATACTGATTATAATCCGTTCGAAGTTGCATTAATACTTCATCTTTATCATTAAAAACAAATAAAACTACTCCTGCAGTTAAAATTGGATTATGCCCTACATATTTTCTTAAATCTTTAATATAACTCATACTAATTCCTTTCTCATTATATATCTAATTTTACCACCATACATTAACTTCTCTTTATATTTTTTATAACCTGTCTTTTCTAATGTTTTAAAACTTGCTAAATTATCAGGATGAACAGTCGCATAAGAGTATTTTATACTAGCATCCCTTTCTTTCATTATAGACTCTGCTTTTAAAATTAAACTCTCTTGTAAATGATTTCCTCTATATTTTGGTAATACTCCAGCATTATCCATTTCAATAGATGAAGATAATTCATCTTTAGGTATTTCTTCTGCAAGTTCACCAGTTGGATTAATATGTCGCTCTGCTATTAGAAAGCCTGCTAAATCATCTTTATACAATGCTTTAACAATAATAGCATTATCTTCTAGTTTCTTTAATATCTTATCATATTCCATTAAATCAATAGAATACCATTCTTTATGTTCCAAGTTTTCATAAATTGTTTTACAAACTTCAATAACCGTTTCTATATCATTACTATTTCCTTCTTTGATAATAAAATTCATAACATCCTCCTAAAATGGGTAAACAAAATTACCATTATCATAATCATCCATCAATTCAAAAAAATAATCCATATTTTCTTTTATTTCTTCACATAAATCCTCATATATTTCACTACTAATATGATTATTGTCACTCATACATTTATAAAACTTCTTAATACTAGTAGAATATTCTTTGATAGATGATTTACTAGACCACATACATTTTCTAATAAACCAGTCACTCAAAAATTCAAATACTTTATCTGGACCATCTTCCATTTTAGTAGGTTCATAGTAATTTAAATAAGTATTAAGAAAAAACTCCATATTATATAAATGTTTCCTTATTGTCTTATCAGCTAATCCTTTTTCTTTTAAATATTTTTCAAACTCTAAAAGAAAGGTCTCATTTCTTTTAACATTTTTATTAACTTCTTTTTCATAATTATCCATATATTATCACTCCAAACTTCTTATATATTAACTTTATCATATTTATTAATTACTAGTTAATTTAGAGTTTTCTTGAATAGGAATAACTCTAGTTCTAATAGTATTTATAAAAGCACATTTATGCTCTATCAAAAACTCTTCCTTATCTATTTTAAGTTCATATTTAATTTCTAAATTAGGTAAAAACTCATATTTAGTGTATTCATAATTTCCATAAGATGTAACATCTTCTGTATAACTACCTTTAAGCATACTATATAAAAGATTCCATCTATCACATGATGCTACATCTATTTCTTTAGTAATGTCAGAATTATTATATATAGCTTGTTCTTTCATGTCTATTAACTTACTAGTTATTTGAAGTTTATTATAATACTCTTCTAAAGTAGTATCTTTATAATCTTGAGATAATGCTATAGAAATACACTTTTCAATATCTGTATCTTTATTTATCACCATTAATCTAACAGGAGTATTATTTCTATAGAAAATAATAGCATTATGTTTATTACTAATATTTAAATCTTTCCTATTTGTAGTAATAATACAGTTACAGTTTTTAACTATTTTATATCTATCAAATGGTTTATTATCATTATCAAAGCCATCTATAAAAGCTCCATTAAAGCATTCATAATGATTAATATGCTGCTCTGTCCATAAATCAATAGTTCTAATAATATTCATATAAATTCTCCTTTAACACAAAACTTAATGTAATTATACTAATTAATCTATTACTTTTACAAGTATTTACATTTTAATTAGGCGGAATTCCACCGATTTAAAATATCTGCTATTTATATAGCACTTTATGTACCTGCTTTATCAGTTCCTTTTTTACTCCACTATCTCCTATTAAGGTAATAGAAAAAGTTTTATAACCTATTCTATTTATACTAGCACCACAGTGATATACTATCTCATCATCTATAATAAAATATCTATCATGAAATGTATTATTATATATAACAGTTAGGTTTTTATATTGTTTATTATATCTTTCTATATCTTGTAATGTGAGTAAATTATTAGATTTAGTTATAATTGTTACATCTGCCTTTAATCTTTTTACAATATCTAATATTGTATTGTCTGCATAAGCATCTATTATTGTCAGTTTCTTTTTAGCACTATTTAATATTTCTTGTATTTTAGAATAAGCATCATATATTTGTCCGTTAAAATAGACTTCCGTAGACTTTCTTTTTTCTTCAAACTTTTGAAATGAATCTTCTAATGTTCTAATTTTATCATGATCTTCTAGTACCATATTATATATATATTTTTGCTCTAACAAATTAGTTGAGACATATTTTCTCATGGCTACAAAAGCATTAATTATTTTAATGCTCATGTTTATTGCCATTTCAGAATGCAATACGCTAGAAAGCATCGCAACACCTTGTTCTGTAAAAACATATGGATTATATCTTCTTCCACCTCTTATGTTTGAGGTTCCAATTTGGAACCTCAAAGCATTATATTCTTCATCAGTTAATCTAAACATAAAACTTTCAGGAAATCTTGCTATATTCCTTTTTACTGCTTTATTTATATCTTTTGTACCATTTACACATTCGTAAAGTCTTGCTAAATCACTATCTAGCATCACTTGAACACCACGTACTTCATAGATTAAATTTTCTATATCAATATTATCCTTTAGTATAACTTCATTCAACTTTACCTTACCTCCTTACTTTTTAACTTATAAAATTTGTATAGTTTAAATATACTGGTACTTTATCCTTGAATCAACGATATTTTACCTCCATTTTTGTAATTTAATACCATAAAAAACAATTCAGCAAATGTCATAAGAAAAATATATAAATAGCCTTTCACTTATATAATATACTGTTTATTATTTTTTCTTTCGCAAATTTAATAAAGTTATAGATTCTAAATGATAAGTATTTGGAAATTCATCTACTAGTTTGATGTAATTAAGTTCGTAACAACTTTCTAAAAGATTAATGTCACGAGCAAGAGTTAAAGGGTTACATGAGACATAGATAATATTTTTTACTTTTAATGATAAGAGAAACTCTATTAAATCTTTAGAAATACCACTTCTTGGAGGGTCTAAAATAATAGTATCAGGAACAAACTTTAGTTTATTAATAACTTTACTAACATCTCCTAAATAAAACTCTGTATTAGTAATATTATTTAACTTAGCATTATTTCTAGCATCCCTCACTGCATCTTCAACTACTTCAATACCAATTACTTTTTTAGCATAGTCACTCACTAATAAACTAATTGTACCTGTCCCACAGTATAAATCATAGATAATATTACTATTTAGTTTTTTTACTATATCAATAACTTCTTTATATATTAAACTAATACCTTCTTTATTTACTTGAAAGAAAGAGTCTTTTCTTACCATAAACTTTTTAGATAAAACTTCTATCATTAAAGAGGGAACACCACTGATTAGTTCATTATTATAGTATAAAGAACTAACCAAGGATGAGAAAAACTCTTTAATTGATTCTTTATCTTCCTTACCTTCTAATATTAACATAAGCTTACCATCTAAAGATTTAATAATGGCCTTAGTTAATTTTTTATGTACTTTAATAAAAGAGTTTAAAGAGGCAGTTAAAGTTATAATATCACTATCTAATAAATTACATTTATCAATAGATATCAAATTATTAGACTCTTCTTCATAATAGCCAAGCCTTTCTTCCTTAATATGATAAGTTACTTTATTACGATAGTTATAACATTTAGTAGGTATTATTTCTAGATTATCTAAATTATAATTTGTATATTTAGAGAAAATATTCTTAACTGTATTTTTCTTAAACTCTAATTGTTCATCATAAGTTAAATGTCCTATCTGGCATCCACCACAAGTTTGATAATAAGGACAATATTTTACTTTAAGATGGTTACATCTTTTACCTATAGAAAATCTTTTCTTATCTCTTACTATATCAATAGATACTTCTTCTCCCACTTTTACTTTAGGTATAAAAATAACTTTATTATTTATTTTTGCGATTCCTCTACCTTGATGGTCATAATCTATTATTTTAACTTTCATAAACTTCACCTAATAATAGGTTACTACAAAATTTATAAATATAAAAGCCTTTTAGTACTTCTTGACATTTAAAAGATTTTACTATATCCTAATTGCAAAAAGAGGAGGAATAATTATGTTTGAAAGAAATAATATTGATGATTTATTTTTAGCAAGTATCACTGTTTTATATCCTGACAATGATATAGTAACTGATAATGTTGGAGGTCTTTTAAAAATAAGTAGAGCAGGATATGGATACTCAACAATTTTAAAAAAAGAAGGAGAACAATATATTGATTTAAATAATTCTAAAGCAGAAATAACTATGACAAGAGACCCAAATAAAACTAGTTATACAATAGATTATATGGAACCATTGAGCAAGTATTATACTAGTGATGGCAAAAGGAAAAATGTTTTTAGTAATAGACAAGCAATTAAAATGGCAGAAACATATTATGATGAATTTGATAAAGATGAAAAAGAAGCACAAAAAATAAAAAGTTTATAAATAATAGAGGTTAAAGCCCTCTTTTTAATTTTAATAATATTTTTTATTTTGGTAATACTAGAAATAAAATATAATGTTTATACAAGAGATTTTCAAGTGTCAAAAATACTTGATTTTCACCAGTTTTTATCATATAATGATAAAAAGAGGTGAAAATATGATAATAACAAGTGATATAGCAAAGCAATATTTAGCAAAATACTCTAATAAGAATACTAGATTATCTAGAGATGTTAGAGATGGAAAACTAATCAAGATAAGAAATGGTTTATATGAAACAGAGGCAAATACTCCAGGATATTTACTTGCAGGCAGTATTTATGGTCCATCATACATATCTTTTGAATATGCACTTGCCTATTATGGATTAATTCCCGAAAGAGTGACTACTATAACTTGTGCCACTTTTAATAAGAAAAAGAAAAGAAAATATGAAACTCCATTTGGTACATTTACTTATAGAGACGTTCCATCATTAGCATATCCAGAAGAAATAATTTTAAAAGAAGAAAATAATTATTCATATCAAATAGCAACTCCTGAGAAAGCTTTATGCGATAAATTATATACATTAAAATCATTGAAAAATTATTCTAATTTAGAAAAGATGTTATTTGAAGATTTACGTATAGATATAGAAGAGTTTAAAAATTTAAACACTGAAAAGATAGAAAAACTAAGTAATTTATATCATTCAAGGAATATAGTATTACTTGCTAAATATAAAAGGAGGAACAAAGATGAATAATATAATTGAACAAATGCTTTCAAAATATGAAATTAAAAATATTACCGATGAAATAAATGCTTTAAAAGAAATTATTCAAGAAATAGTGTTATTAGGATTATCTAGGAGTGGCTTTTTTGACAAAGCAGCCTTTTATGGAGGAACTGCTTTAAGAATTTTTTATAAGTTAGATAGATTCTCAGAAGATTTAGATTTTGCCCTAATCTCTCCTAATAATGATTTTGATTTAAGTAAATATTTTAGCTATATAGAGAAAGAACTTAAAGCCTATGGATTAAATATGGAAGTTAATACTAAACAAAAAAGTACGACTTCTAATATAACTTCTGCTTTTGTAAAAGGAGATACATTAGAACATATCTTAAAATTCTTTCCTAATGAAGAAAATCATAATTATGACCATATCTTAAAAAAGATTAAAATAAAATTTGAAGTTGATATTAATCCACCAAGTGGTGCTACTTATGAAGATGTATATAAATTACTACCAAGTCCCCATCAAATTAAACTATATGATAAAGAGTCTTTATTTGCTAGCAAAATTCATGCTATTCTATGTAGAAACTGGAAAACAAGGACTAAAGGAAGAGATTTATACGATTATATATTTTTTATAGCAAATAATACAAAAGTTAATTTAGAACTTTTAAAAAATAAATTAATTGCATCTAAATATATAGACACTAATAGTAAATTTGATATAAATATACTAAAAGAATTACTAATTAAAAAATTTGAAATAATTGATTATGAGGAAGCTAAAGATGATGTAATACCATTTATTAAAAATGTAGAAAGTTTAAGCATGTGGAATAAAGAGTTTTTTATCAGTATTACTGAAAAACTAAATTAAGTAAAAAATATAGCGAAGAACAGATTAAAAGTTCTTCTTTTATTTTATAAAAATTATTATTTTGGTAATACTAAAAGTGAAATGAGGTGAACTTATGCTTGTAGATGAGATAAAGAAGGCTTTTGGTAATGCCACTGATTTAATTGTTAGACCTTTTATTATAGATAATAGAAAAATAACTCTTGTGATGAGTGAAGTTTTAGGTAGTTCTGATTATGTAAATGATTTTATTTTAAAAAAACTTTTGACTATCAAGTTTCAAAGTAATGATATAGGTAATGAACTTCTTAACTTTATTCCTACTAATAATGGAAAAATATTAAATAAACTAAGTGATATGAATGACTATATTTGTATGGGCTTCGCTCTTTTAATTTATAGTGATAATGAGGCCATTGCCATAGAAGCTCGTGCTAGTGTTGATAGAGGTATAGGTGAAGTTAATAATGAAGCTAGCATAACGGGAAGTAAAGATGCTTTTAATGAGAATTTTAATACTAATGTGGGACTTATTAGAAGAAGAATAAGAGACTGTAATTTATATGTAGATGGTCTGTTTGTGGGAAGGTCTAGTAAGACTAAAGTTGGTGTTTTATATATGAACAATATTGCGATTAAGAAAAACGTTGATGATATTAAGAAGAAGCTTAAAAATATTAATGTTGATGGCATAATTGATTCTGGTAACTTAAAGAGTTATTTAGATAGTAAGACTAACTTTTTCTTTCCTACAATTACATCTACAGAACGTCCTGATAAAGTTGCCCAAGCCCTACTTGAAGGTAAGATTGCTATAGTCTCTGATAACTCTCCTTTTGTTTTAATTACCCCTACCTTTTTTGTTGACTACTTACATACTAGTGATGATTATTATGAGAAAGCGATTAATACTTCTTTTATTAGAATCGTAAGATTTCTTGCGCTTTTTATCGCTATCTTTACTCCGGCATTATATATCGCTTTAACTACTCATAATCAAGATATATTACCTTTATCTTTATTCTTAAACTTTATGGAACAAAGAGAGTCTGTTCCCTTCTCGGCTTTAATAGAAGCTTTATTCATGAGTATATCTTTTGAAATATTAAGAGAAAGTGATATTAGAAAACCTGCTAGTATGGGAACATCCGTCTCTATTTTAGGGGGACTAATTCTAGGGGATGCTGCAGTTAGTGCCGGTATTATCTCTCCTATTATGATTATAGTCATATCAATATCAGCGATATCTGGTCTTGCTTTCTCATCAGTTGAAATGATTTATGCTCTTAGATGGTGGAGATTTATTATGTTATTTCTTGCTATGTTCTTTGGTCTATTTGGTATCTTTGTAGGTTTCATCATTCTTCTAGCATCCCTTGTTACAACCTCTTCTTTATCTTTACCATACCTCGCCCCTTTTTCACCTTTTATTAAAGAAGAAATTAAAGATACTATCATTAAAGGAAGTCATAAAAAGGTAAGATTTAGGAATCCACTTCTTACTAAAAATAAAATAAGGGAGAAAGAGATATGAAAAAGATTATTATATTATTGATAGTATTGTTAATATTTTTAGGATATACTCCATACAACGAATTAAATAGTCTAGCAGTTGTAGATACTTTAGGTATAGAATTTACTGATAATAAATATTATCTTTATCTAAATGTTATTAATGATGATAATAAAGTCTATAAAGTTACTGGAGATAGTCTTGGTGAAGTATTCTTAAAAGCAAGAAATATTGATAATAAAAAGACTTATTATAAACATCTAGAAGTAGTAATATTTAATACTAATACTTTAAATGATAATACTCTTAACTTCTTTAAAGATGAATTTACTTCTATTGATTATCTAGTACTTGCAACTTCTGATAATTTAAGTGATTTATTTAATAAATATCATAAAAGAAGTGATTACAAAAGTTTTATTAGAAAAGAAAAAGAGTCATCTGCATCTATTATAAATACAACTTTTAAAGAAGTTTTAAGCAGTAGTTTAGATGATGTTAAAGACTCATTTTTACCCCTTATTAGTTATAAAGATAATCTTATCAGTAAAGGAGTTTATATACCAAGTAAAGATATTACTTTAGATAATGGTATGGCAAGAGCTAATTACTTACTTAATGGAAAAATAGATACTTTTAATACCAAGATAGACCTCGATAATAAGAGTTATGAAGTAGTCTTATATGATTTAAAAGCTAGTACTAAGTATAAAGATAATACTATTAAGATAAAGATAACAGGTAATATTGACTCTCCTGATAGTAATGATTTAACTAAATTGAAAAAGAAAGCTTCTAAGATGTTAGAAAATAATATAAAAGAATTATTAAACAGTGAAAAAAATAATAAATATAACATCTCTAATACTATTAATCATATTTATTTAAGAAAAAGAAAACTTGATTATAATACTTATAAAAACACTAATATAAATATAGATATTAATCTATTAGAAAAGGAGAAGAACAATTATGACTAATAAAAAAATAGGATTATTACAACTAGCAAGTCTAACCTTTTTTCTTTCTATATCATCTTTTCCTCTATTTATAGAAAAAATTATTAAAATAAGTAAAAGTGATACTATTATTAGTATTATCTTAGGCTCTCTTTTAACTTTAATTATATTTAAAGTAATATTATCTCTAAGAAAAAAAGTTAAACCTAAAAACAAGTATTTAAAAATCTTTATATCTATATTATTATCTATAATCTTTATATATTTATTATTAGAGACTACTACTTTTATTAAAGATACTTATTTAAGTAGTGGTAACTTCTATAGTATCCTTATTCTTCTTTTATTAATGTGTCTAGTTATATCTTTAAGAGAGTTTAGGGAACTTACTAGTTTATCTTTAATACTTTTATTTATCTTTATACCTTTATTTATAATTAACATTATAGGTAGTTCTTTTAGTATAGATTTAACTTATTTAAAAGTACCTTTTACAAGTAGTATTACTAATATAATTAATGGTAGCCTCCTATTTTTTATCTATGAAATAATTCCTTTATCACTACTTTTATTTATTCCTTATAAAGAGATTGATGCATTAAAAAAGCAAGATAAGTATTTATATCTTGCAATAATTTCTGGTATTATAGTAATAATTATAGATTACTTATTATTATATTTCTCTTCTAGTATTAATGTCTTAACTAGTTATAACTATCCTTTTATGTTAACGATAAATAGTCTTTCTAGTACCTTTATCTTAGGTAGACTAAGTTATCTGATAAGCTTCTATTTATTATTCTCACAACTTATTACTCTATCTCTAATTATTTGTGTAATTAAGCAGTTAATGTGGAACAAGTATAACCTAAAGACTCAAGAGTAGTAGTCTGAGTATCTAATGGTTGAAAGAAAGTATCTAAGCTAGTATTAGTAGGATTAGCTTCTTTCATTTCTCTTGTTAAAGTAAAGATAGTAGATAAGCCATTAGTAGTCTCTTCTACTAATCCTGAATTTCTTATTGTAGCCATTTCTGTTAGAACAGGATTATCTGTAACAGTATTATCTACTACTTCAGGAGCTTCATATGTAAAGGTTACTTTATTTAAGGTATTATCTCCATAATTACTAGTAATAGTAACGTTATAAATCATTGTTCCCACTGTAACTTCTCTTCTACATGTTAAAGCTGTCGCACTGCTTACTCCCTCATCATTATTATTAGAAGAATTTATATTAGTGTCAGTTGTACTTTCATTAAAGAATACTCTAAATAATGGAGGAAGAGCGATTAAAATAATTAAAACTACTATTAATAGATATACAAAGATATTTATAATAGAACTTTCTTTTTTTTCTTTCATTATTCATCCTCACTTTCTTGCTTATCTAGTTTTTCTTTTCTTCTGATATTAATAATAAACTTAGCAATATAAAAGATTAAGAAAAATAATGGGAATACTGGAAATACCATAAAGAAATAATAAAAGAATATATTTTCATCAATAGCATTTAAAGCTCTAACATTCTCTGTAAAAGCTAGAGAAAAACCAATAGAAACTGATAAAAGTATGGCCGTAAAAATTATTCCCATAACATTACTCCAATAATTAATTACAAAATTAGTTCTATTTAAGTCTTTCTTCTTATTATGATGTTCATATATCTTTGTTCCTATAAAAAATAAAATAAGAATTACTATTAAGGGAATTATTACATAATAAAGTAAAACCCTCATATTTTCTTCACTATAAACCGTTTGTGTCACTTATCATCACCTATTATAATAATAACACAGTCTTAATTCTACTTCAACTTAAAAAAGAGAACTTTTTCCTTAATTTTAAAGTTAAATTTCAGTTTTGGAGTAAAGTGAAATTTAGTATTAGAAAAGCTTATTGTTTTTTTATTAATACTATTTCTAAAACTAAATTGCAGTGAATAATTTATTTAACTGCAATTTAAG
>DVHC01000039.1 GCA_018712385.1 Candidatus Onthousia excrementipullorum
ATTATATAGGTATTTGTCATTTTTTGATAGTAGAAAATGTTAAAAACAGGGGTGATTAGTAAAATATGCTATTTATCCTTGTAAAATAAAGGAAAGGGGTATTGGAAAGTATATAACCTTTCACAATACCACTTAAGAAAAAGGGGGATAAAATATGGAAACTATTAATAATAGTTATAAAAACTATTTAACGGGATTATTAAAAGAATATGTAGGTGAGCTTAAAAGGAACTATAATACTACCATTGATACTAAAGCATTAGATTATCTTGCTGAAAAACTTACTATAGAAGTAGCAAAAGAAAGTAATCCTAAATTATTAACAACAGTCGAAAAGAACATTACCAAAATATTTATGAATGGTAAACTAATTATATCATCAGAAAGTGTTGATAATGGTCTTTATGAAAACTGTTTTAATATCTCAACTAAAAAAGATACTGAAGAGAAACAAGTATTATTAGTACAAACTGATGAATATAGTTATATTTTAAGTAATAATGGACTATTTAAGTATGGAAAAGATAGTAATGTATACAACTATTATACATTTAAAAATAATGGAGAAATAGAAAGGAAAATAAAAGTAGACCATAATACAGGATTATTAATATCTAAAAACGAAGTATGGAGATTCAATACAGAAAAAGAAAGGAAATACTTAGAGGATGTTTATAAAATAAATTACCAAGATGAAGAATCTTTTAATAAGTTAATAAATCTAAGAAGAATATCTACTAATCTTGATATTACTCCTAAAGCCTATGATAGTGTAATGTACACTCTTTCTGATAAGGGAAAAATAAGAAAACACAATGAAGATAGCGCAACTGCTATTTCTCATCCTAAAGATAATTCTATTAAACTACTAGCAGTGGCAGATGGTATAGTTGGATATGGTAATGGAAAAGAAGCCTCAAGTTATACAATAGCAGAATTAGAAAACTGGTTTAACAAATTAAGCTATGAAGAAATTACTAATTCATTTAGTTTACAATTTGGATTATATAAAACAATAGAAAAAATAAATAAAAATTTATGGGATAGACAAGAAGAAATAGGAACTACTTTAACTTGTGCAGTAGTAACTCATGATAAAACTATAGTTATTAACATTGGTAATTCAAGATGCTACATTATGAAGGATACTAATTTAAAACAAATTACTGACGATGATACAAAACTATATAAAAGTTATAAAGAAGGAAGACTTACAAAAGATGATTTAAGAGTTCATCCATTCCGTAATATAATAGAAGAAGGTTTAGGTTTATCACATAAATTATGGAAAGCTAAGCCAAGAGTCTTTGATAATGATAAATATGATAAATTATTACTATTTACAAATGGAGTTACTGATTGTTTATCAGATGAGAGAATTAAATTAATCGCTAATACATCTAAAAAAGAAAAAATACTTGAAAAAATAATTGATGAAGCAGTTAACGTAGAACAAGAAGAACCAAAAAATATTACTTTACCTGAAGACTTTAGAGTATATCCAACACCAGGTAAAGATAATGCTACAGGAGCAATATTAATAAAGAGATAAATGCAACCACATCTATCTCTTTTTACTTAACTTCTAACTCTATAGGACAGTGATCACTTCCAAACACATCACTGTCTATTTTCATATTCTTTACATTATCTATAAATCTATTTGACACTAGAAAATAGTCAATTCTCCAGCCAATGTTCTTCTCTCTAGCTTTCCCCATATAACTCCACCAAGTATAAGAATCAGTTTTATCTTTATATAGATAACGATAAACATCAGTAAAGCCTCCATCTAATAGTCTTGTAAAAGCATCACGTTCTTCAATGGTAAAACCAGCATTACCAACATTACCTTTAGGATTAGCAAGATCTATTTCTTTATGAGCAACATTAAAGTCTCCACAGACAATAACAGGATTTTTCTTATCAAGGCTCTGTAAATATTTAAGAAAGTCTTTTTCCCAAGTCATTCGATAGGAAAGCCTTGACAAGTCTCGCTTTACATTAGGAACATAGACACAAACTAAGAAAAAGTCATCATATTCAAGTGTTATAACTCTCCCTTCATGGTCATGAATATCAACATCTATGTCATATGCCACCTCAAGAGGTTTAACTCTAGAATAAACAGCCACCCCAGAATAACCTTTCTTATCAGCAGTATTTAAATAAAAGTTATACCCCTCCGGTCTAAATGGAATCTCACTTTCAATTGCTTTTACTTCCTGAAGGCAATAAACATCTGCATTACTTTCTTTAAAGAAGTCTTCAAAACCTTTCTTTAAACATGCTCTAAAACCTGCCACATTAAAAGATACTATCTTCATAACCCACCTACTTACTATTCATCGCTTGTAAAGCCGTTATAGCCACAACACCTACTATATCATTAGCATTACAACCACGTGATAAATCATTAACAGGTTTAGCAAGGCCTTGGGTAACAGGTCCATATGCTTTCGCATGAGCAAGACGCTCTGTAATTTTATAACCAATGTTTCCTGCATCTAAATCTGGAAATATCAAGACATTAGCTTTACCTGCTACTTTACTATTAGGAGCTTTACTCTTAGCAACCTCTGGAACAACAGCAGCATCAAATTGTAACTCTCCATCTAAATTAATATCAGGATACTCTTTCTTAGCCATCTCAACTGCCTTTACTACTTTATCAACATCAGCACATTTAGAAGAGCCAAAAGTAGAATGAGATAAAAAGGCAACTACAGGCTCCTCTTCTACCAATAATTTAAATGTTTTAGCACTCTCTTTTCCAATCTCTACTAACTCTTCACTACTAGGATTTTGAATCATTCCACAATCAGAATAAACAAACACTCCATTAGAACCATACTCACAATTAGGAACAACCATTAAAAAGAAAGCAGAAGCAACTTTTGTATCTTTACTAGTCTTAATTATTTGTAAAGCTGGTCTTAATGTATCAGCACTACTGTGACATGCGCCAGATACAACCCCATCAGCATAACCATCTTTAACTAACATATTAGCAAAATAAACATAATCATTTAAAATAGTATTCTTAGCATCTTCTAAACTAATACCTTTATGTTTTCTAAGTTCATAATAATCATTAATTAACTTTTCACTGTCACTAAAAGTGTCAGGATTAATAATAGTAACCCCATTAATATCAATATTATTATCTTTAGCAAGTCTTTCTATCTCACTTTCATTACCTACTAAAATAATATCAGCGAAAGCTTCTTTCTTAATAGTAGAAGCAGCCTCTAAAACTCTAACATCATTAGATTCAGGTAAAACTATTTTCTTAAAATCATCTTTAACTCTCATCTTTATTTTATCAATAAATTCCATCAAATCATCTCCATTAACATTTTATCAAAGCAAAAGATTTAAGTCTATATCAAATACAATTTATTACAAAAGAAAAATAGGGCTCCATCTAAAGACAGTGCCCTTGCAAAAATGATTCAACATTTTTTTCTTGCATAAATAATATACCATATGTTACTATCTATGTCAAACTATTTTCAGTATTTTTTTATAAAATTTTTCAATTATTTTTTCAAAATAAGCATATACTGATTTTAATAGTTCATTATTATTATAATACTCTTTATGATAAATTATTCTATTATAAAACAAATCATTAATCTCATTTATAACATTTTCTTTAATACCATCACTTGTTACAATTTTATTAAACATATATAGTGTATATGTAATTTGCTTAATTCTTGAATTACTTAACTTTTTAATTCTCATTTCTTTACCAACATCACAAGATTCTAAAAAATTAATTATTTTATATGATATAGGATAATTATTATTTTTATTTCCTAAATCACTTAAAATACAAGAATTATGAGCAACTGCATTTCTTAACTTAACAATATCACGAAGTATATATACATCTTTACTTTCTTCTCTTAAACCATATTCTTTAGTATAAAATTCATAAAAATTTACAAGTTCTCCAAAAGTAATAATCTCAAGAAACTCCCATATAGGAATATTTTCAAGTTTCTTATCTTTATCAATATCATATTTAGAAAATATCTTTTGATAGTATTCACTTCCAACTTTTTTAAAAATACTATTATGTAGTTTTTTAGGAAATTTGTCACTATTAAAATCCTTATCTAAATATAAATTAACTATTCTATAACCATCCTCTTCATCTATATTTTCAATAGTATTTAATATTTTCATTTTTAAATAATGTTCTATATTTATAATCATCTTAAACAAAACTAATCTAACTCTGTAATCAATAATAGACAAGTCTTTTAAATATGCAAAATCTAAATCAATATATTTATCAACAAATCTTCCATCAAACATATATTTTTCAAAATTATGCTTATATGATGTTAAATTATAATAATTATTATTGCTTTTCAAATACTTAAGAGCATCGTTTTCACTAATATAATTAAACTTTATATTCTTATTTTTTAAATAAGAAATCATTTCATCAACAAATAACATAGGCTTTAACCGACTTTTATCTTCTAATTCAACCATTTAATCACCCCGCTTAAAAATAAAAAAGGACGTATTAAAAAACACGCCCACTAAAACTTCATTACAACTATAATATATCACACTTGAACTTTATAAATCAATAAATTCTATTTAATTTTCTTTATTTATTTTATGCTCGATACGTTTTACTAACTGCATACTAGCTTCTACCTCATCAACACTGCGATTAGTAAATTCTGCTATTTCACTAACATTAGCATCAGATGAAAGATTATACCCACTTGCATGAATAACTTTACTAATAGTTATCAAAGCTTCATTCATATCATCTTCATCATGAATTACATCTCTAATACTATCACCAACAATTTCAATTATTTTCTTAGGTTCTTCTGCCAATTTAACATTATCTTTAACCTCGTTAACCAAACCCAATGGATACATCTTATGAACCATCTCTTCAATTTTCAAGGATACTGGCATTTTTACCTTTGCCCATAAACAAAAAGCATAATCAAAATCTAAAGTTATACCAAACTCTGCTAATATAGACATCATAGTTTGTACTTTAACATTAATATCTTTACTACTAAAATCAGGATTTTCTTTATAAAATAACTTATATATTTCTATCAATTCCTTATCTTCATCAAATAAAGTAACAGATTTAGCATTCGAAACCATCTTAATATGTTCCATAATACTTTTTATCTCTTTAGTAAAATCCTGAACTTTTGAATATTCAAGAATATCCTCATCACTATAATATTCTATATCTATACCAGAATCAGAATCATATTTTAAAGTGTATTTATCATTTTCAAATTTAGTAGCACCTTTTTTACTCATTTCAAAATAAAATAATTTAGTATAATCATACTTAACAGTCTCTTTACATTTTTCATCCTCATAGGAAATAACTAACAATTTCTCTTGACAATCACTTAATATCGTTCTTAAAGCAGTTACATTCTCTAACATATTATTACATTTATGACTTTTTAAATAATTTCTTATCATACAGTTAATTTCATTTCCATTAATATCATTTTTTAAAGGAATATACTCACCTCTAAACTCTACAGGTATTGTGAAAGGTTATATACTTTCCAATACCCCTTTCCTTTATTTTACAAGGATAAATAGCATATTTTACTAATCACCCCTGTTTTTAACATTTTCTACTATCAAAAAATGACAAATACCTATATAAT
>DVHC01000040.1 GCA_018712385.1 Candidatus Onthousia excrementipullorum
ATCCGGTTTTAAACACTTTGAGCATATAAAAACTCTCTAACCCTTTATATTTAAAGGTATTAGAGAGAAAAAATCAATTTTAAAACCTGCGTACAATTTTGACTTTCTATGTTTATTACAATATAAAGATACCATATTTTTTGTTGATAATAAAGGGTTTCGTAAAAAAAATATAAAAAATTTATATTAGAAAAATCAAAGTATAATATATAGAGATTACTATAAAATTTAGTAGAGAAAAATATATAAAAAGCACGAATATTGTACGCATAAAAAATAATTAATATTTGACAAAGAAAATGTTGTTTTATAATGGTTTACAGAGCTTCTTTTAAAATAAAGTGTTTAAAACCCGTTTTTCTTTTAAAAGACACTTGTTCATAATAAAAATTTATAGTATAATTTCTATAGAATAAGAAGGTGTTAACGTGTTAGGTACAATTAGAGAAATAGTAGATAATAATGTTATTCTAGATTTAACTATAGATATAACTAAGCAAGCTAATTTATTGAATTTACATGTTATCTTTGAAGATAATGGCACAAAAATAGTAGGAGAGATTGTTAATAGTACTAAAACAACTTTAAAAATAAATATCGTAGGAGAAATAAAAGATAATAGATTTTTACCTGGTATTAGTGCTAAACCCTCATTTAAATCTACTACTAGAATAGTAACAATGGATGAACTTGCTTTAATATTAGGACCAATGGAACCAACTGATAAAGAAGTTACTTTCGGTTATTCTAATATTTATCAAAACTATAAAATTAATGTAGATATAAATGGTTTCTTCAGTAATCATTTTGCCATATTAGGTAACTCTGGTGCAGGTAAATCATTTTCTGTTAGTCGTATCTTACAAAATGTTTTTGCCGACCCTAAAAAAAGTCCTGTTGGGGCTCATGTCATAATGTTTGATGCTTATGGAGAGTATACAAGAGCTTTAGGTAATATTGATAAAGTAAATCCTAATATGCATTATAAAACTTATACAACTAATCCTGATAATCCAAACAGTGAAGTTTTAAATATTCCTTTATGGTTACTAGGAGTAGATGATTTAGCTTTACTTCTTGACGTTACAACACCTAATCAAATACCAATAATTGAAAAAGCTTTATCACTTGTTAATATCCTAACAGGAGATGACCCTGATGTTATTAAATATAAGAATGATATAATTGCAAGAGCAGTCCTTGATATCTTATTAAGTGGACATCAGTCTACTAAAATAAGGGACCAAGTAATAGCCGTCTTAACTAAATTTAATACTAAAGACCTAAGCCTTGATGCTAAAATAGTACAACCTGGTTATGTTAGAACTTTTAAACAGTGTTTATATATTGATAAAACAGGTAAACTAATGGAAATGGAATTAGTTGTTAACTTTGTAAAACAATTTATAATGGATGACTTTAACTTAGAAGATAGACCACAGAAGTTTATTGCCTATACTCTAAAAGATTTAGAAACTGCAATGGACTTTGCCCTTATCAGTGAAGGAATTCTAAAGAGTGATAAAGTCTATGACTATGCTAATGTTTTAAGTGTTAGATTACATACTCTTGCTAATAGTCCTAATCATGTATTCTTTGATTCAACTTCTTATATTTCTAAAGATACATATTTAGATAGACTATTTACTAATATGAATGGAGAACGTTGTCAAATAGTAAACTTTAATATAAGTTATATAGAAGATAGACTTGCTAAAGTTATAACTAAAATAATATCAAAATTAATCTTTGATACCGCAGTTACTAATGAAAATCGTGGTAGTGTTCCATATCATATAATAATAGAAGAAGCGCATAGATACGTTCAAAAAGATACTGATACAGAGATACTTGGTTATAATATCTTTGACCGTATAACTAAAGAAGGACGTAAATATGGAGTTTTATTAGGCTTAATTACCCAAAGACCTAGTGAACTTTCTGATACTGCAATATCCCAGTGTTCAAACTTTGTTATTTTAAGAACCTTGCATCCTAAAGATTTAGCATACATCAAAGATATGGTACCATCGATAACTATGGAAGTTGCAAATCAACTAAAAAGTCTAAAACCAGGTAATGCCATTGCCTTTGGTAGTGCTTTCAAAGTACCAATTAATATGCAATTTCAAAAAGCAGACCCTGAACCTTTGTCTAATAACGTTGATATTAAAAATATTTGGTACAAAACTAATTAAACACTTTTCTAATTCAAAAAAATATGATAGTATAATATATAGTTAATAGGAGGATAAGATATGGCTTTAGATAAATTAAAAAAATTAATAGGTAGCGATGATGGCGATTTTGAAGAAGAGACTAAAGAGGAGGAGTATTATAAAGTGAGTAAAGAAGAATATATGGATGAAAACGGTGTAGCCGGCAGTAAAATGATGTTATTAGAACCACGTGCTTATTCTGAAAGTCAACAAATAGCAGATTATTTAAAAGAAAGAAATGCTGTAGTTGTTAATTTAAAACGTGTAACCCCAGACCAAGCGAAAAGAATAGTAGACTTTTTAAGTGGTACTTTATATGCTATAGGAGGAGACTTACAAAAGTTAGGTGGAGGAATATTTTTATGTACTCCGAATAATGTTAATGTAGAAGGAGAAATTAGTGATGATGCTCCACCAAAGCCACCTAGAAAATCTAAGAAACAAGAAGACGACGAATTTGATTGGTAATAACCCGGACTAAGGGATGTGATATTAATGGACAAATTTAACTATGAAGCGAATGGTTATAATCGTGCTGAAGTTAATAAATTTGTAACAGATGTAATTAAAGAGACAGAAGGTATAATAAAAAAGTGTAAAGACCAGAAAAAAGAAATAAGAGACCTTAAAGATAAACTAAGTCACTATGAGGATTTAGAGAACACTTTAAAACAATCTTTAATTAATGCTGAAAAGACTGCTGATAATGTTAAGAGACTAGCAAGAGAAGAAGCTGATATTATAGTTAGTGATGCTAAACATAATGCTTCAAGGATAGTGGGAGAGTCATTATTAAAAGCTAGAAAGATAGAACAAGAGGCGGATACACTAGAGAGGAATGTCAAAATATTTAAACGCAAGTTAAAAATCATAGTAGAACAACAAATGGCTGTAGTAGAAGAAATAGAAACACTAGACTTAGAAGATAAATAGTCTAGTGTTATTCTTCTAAGAAAGGAGGATTATGAAAGAAGAAAAGAAATTAGAAAAGTTAATCTTAAAATATTCCGCTGCCTTAAAGACCTTAGAAACAGAAATTAGTATTTTATTACAAGATTATGAACTTGAAAATAACTATAATCCCGTAGAGCATATAAAATCAAGATTAAAAACATATGAAAGTGCTAGTAAGAAATTAATATCTAGGGGGTATGAAGTAACAACTAAAAATATCGAAGAACATGTTCATGATATGGTAGGTATAAGAATAGTATGTTCTTTCTTATCAGATGTTTATAAAATAGTAGAGTTAATAGAAAATAGTGACCAAATAACTGTTCATGATAAAGAAGATTATATAGCAAGTCCTAAAGAAACAGGTTATTCTAGTTATCATTTAAGTGTTTATGTTCCCGTTTATTTAATAGATGGAGTTACCTTAGTGGAAGCAGAAATACAGATAAGAACAGTTGCTATGGACTTTTGGGCTAGTTTAGACCATAAAATTACTTATAAATTTAAAGGAGAAATACCAGAAGAGATAAAAGAAGGAATGCATAAATGTGCTGAGGATATTCATGCCCTTGACCAGAAGATGTTAGAATTAAATAAGGAAATGCAAATAATTAAAGATGACCAAGAAATAATTTAAGTATAAAAAAAGATAAATCCTTCATAATATTTATGGAGGGATTTTTATGGACGATGAAAATGAAGTTAATGTATTAGATGAACTTAATAAAGGTGCTTGTATGGGCATGGATGCTATTCATTTTGTATTAGAGAAGGTTAAAGATGAGAATCTTCGTACTGAGTTAAATAGACAGTATGAAAAGTATAAGAAGATATCTGAGGAAATCTGTGAACTATATCCAGAATATAGTGATAAAAAGCCACATGAGACAAATGCTATGAATAAAGTAATGACTTGGTATGGAGTTAATATGAAAACAATAACTGATGATAGTACTTCTAAAATAGCAGAACTTTTAGTACAAGGAACTAATATGGGAATAATTGAAGGAAGAAAGCTTTTAAATCATAAAGAAACAGACCCTAATGTAACAAGATTAACTAAAGAATATGTTACGATGCAAGAAGAAGCGATAGAAAAGTTAAAACAATTTCTATAGCTTTTTTTATTTTCTTTATGGTATAATATGGTTACTTTAGTAAAGGGGAAATTATTTTATGAAAAATACTAAAGAAAATAAAGTTACTAATTTAAAGTTACATGAGAAAGATTTGAAAAAGAATTATGCTCTTAAAGGTGCAGTAACAGGTGTAGCACTTTCTGCTATACCTATAGGAATTGCAGTAGCAAGTAATGTTTTTGGTATGAATATTAGAATGGATGATGCTACTTTTGTTGGTGATTTCGTCAATAATGTATATGGTGCTATAGGAACTTTGCCTGGTGCCGTTACTCTAGGCGCTACTATGACTGCAATAGGTGCTGCTATAGGTACAGATAAAGCAGAAGAAAAAGCAAGAAGAGCAAAATAGCAAGTTACATATTTGACAAAAATCGTTTTTTTTGATATAATACAGATACTTTAACAAGGGGGGATTAATATGTTTAAAGAAAAAACTAAAGAAGAAAGAATTCGTGAAAAGGAAGAAGAAGCAAAAATTACTAATTTAGAAATTTATAAAAGGGATGTTTTTAAAAATAATATAGCCTGGGGTATTAAAACAGCATTAACTATAACTGCTATACCACTTAGTTTAACGGTTGCAAAAGAAGTTTTTGGTATTGATTTAAATATTAATAATACAACTTGGTATGCTGATTTCTGTAATACTATGTTTAATGCTTTATCTTCATGGCATACTACAATTGTTTGTGGTGCAGTGACAACTATTGGGGGAATAATTGGAGCTTTTCCTGATACTGCAAGGTCAGTAGATGAAAAAGATAAACAAAAGTATTTTATGGAACATAAAAATGAAATAAAAGAAGGCTTAGAAGATATAACTATACTAGATGTAGAAGATTTTACTAAAGAACAATTAGAAGATTATGCTAATAGAGGAAGAAGTAAAGTATTAAGGTAACTCTTAGTACTTTTTTCTTTATCTTGATTTATATAAATATAAATAGTAAAATAAAAATATAATAGAACGAATTATTATAAGGAGTAAATATGACTGAGGTTAAGAATAAAAGAAAATTTATAATAGCAACTATCTTAATAACATATTTTATAGTTTTTTTATGTTACAATTTTTATGCTGATGGCTTTTATAAATCTAATAGCAGTACATATGGATTATCTATGTTTTACACAATAAATAGCTTTAGTAACTTTTTACCATTTTATATATATTTAGGATTTTTAGCTACTAATTTTATTCCTAGTCAATACTATAAAAATAAATATAGTAAATTTCAAAAATTTATTATTACTAGAGTAACTAATAAAGTAAGAACTAAATATGAAATAAAAAAAGTATTAATATATTCTTTTATATTTAGAATATTATTACATATTTTGGTCTTTTTTATAATAAATACATTTTTTGTAGAAATAAATTTTTCTTTTTACAAAGACCCTTCATATTATCCAGATGGTTTTTTTGCTTTATCATCTAACTGTTTTTTATCTTTCATTTTATTTATTATTTATTCAAGTATTGGTTTCAGTGTTTTCTCATTATTTATTTATAGTTTAATATATTATATAAGAAATTTTTATGTATATAAAGTTAGTGGCATTATTATGTCAATAATAGGTGTTTTTCTACCAGCTTTCTTAGGTAATTTATACTTATCAATTTCTAATAATTATAATTCTTTAGGAATAGGTTTACTATATTTAATTTATAGTGGCAATTTATTGTCACCTGGTATAGATACCTTAATATATCGACCCTCAATACTTACAACGAATATATACTTTTTTGTAAGTTGTTTTGGATATTTATTAATAAGTTTAATTTTAATATTAATTAGATATAGAAAAGAGAGAAAATATGATTAAATTATTAAAAAAAGATAGATTACAATTTTTATTAATTTTTATTGTTACTAATATATTTTGCGCTATTTTTTTACTATCTCCTAAAAGCCCTGAAATTGATTTAATATCAAGTTTAACATCCACTAATTATATTACTTTAATATTAAATAATATCTATATATTTTATATGTTTAAAAAAGCTAAAAAAGTAAAAAGTATTTATGATAAAATTATATGTAGGATTGGTAAGAAAAAGTTTTTCTGTAAATATATATTAAATGGTATAGTTGATATTTTAGTCTTTCTTTTTATTACTTATCTAACAATATATTTAAAATTAGGAATAAATATAAAATTAATGAATTTTTTTATAATTTTCCTATTTCTCAATTTTATTAATTTTTTAATACAAGAATTATTTTCTATGTTAATATTTTTAACTAAAAAGGGAAATAAATATATAGTTATTCCAGTTATAATGAATTTAGTATTTTATTATTATTTTATTCCTTTTTTAATAAAGATAATGGAGGTCGTATAATATGTTAAAAATTGAAAATTTATGTAAAAAATTTAAACATCATGTTATTTTTGATAAAGTAAATTTGTCATTAGAAAATGGAGATTTAGTTCACTTATATGGTATAAATGGAAGTGGAAAATCCACTTTATTTAAATTAATAGCAGGTATCTTAGAACCGGATAGTGGTACAATCACCATTGATAAAAATAAAAGAGTAGGTGCAGTTATTGAAAATCCTGGTTTTATTGAAAATGAGACTATTCTTTATAACCTAAAATATTTATATACACTTCTTAATTCTTGGAATGACGAAGTACAAGAAAAAATTGAAAAATTATGTAAAGAATTTAATTTAGATTTATACAGTAAGGAAAAACTAAAAAATTATTCTTTAGGAATGCGTCAAAAAGTTGCAATTATACAAGCTATTATGGAGGAACAAGATATAATACTTTTAGATGAACCTATA
Organism: Candidatus Onthousia excrementipullorum; assembly: GCA_018712385.1. Taxonomy (GTDB): domain Bacteria; phylum Bacillota_I; class Bacilli_A; order RF39; family UBA660; genus Onthousia; species Onthousia excrementipullorum. Next base: position 7,114 of record DVHC01000040.1, read on the forward strand.
AGAGGGTTAGACCAAGAAGCAACATTTGAATTTTTTAAAATTATTAATAATTTGGCAAAGAAAAAAGATAAAATAATAATTATCGCCTCTCATGATTTAATGGATAAATTAAATTATAATAGAAAACTAATAATAAAGGATTGTAAAATTTATGATGAAACTAGTAAGTAAAAATATCAGTTATATTTTAATAATAGTTCTTTCTTTTATATTACATTATTTATTTAAAGATTCCTCTTATTATTTTTATGTAAAATATATTACTACTTTTAGAGCAATTGATATTATGTATAGCATTATTTTTTCTTTTCTTTTCTTCAAAGTATATCTAGATAAGTATTATTACTATGTTCTAAATAGAAATAGTATTATTACAAGACTTGGCAAAAAGAAATATTTGTTTTATATTAGTAAGAAAATATTAACTAATACTATATTTTTATTTATTATAAATTTAATAATAGATTTTATTTTTACTAATGCTTTAGAATTTAAATTATTATTAAGTAATATTATTATAACTATGATTATAATGATAATTCTTCCCAAAAAGAGGGAATACAATAATGAATTATTAATAATTATTGGTATTGTACTATTAATTAAATTGATTATTTATAAAATTATTATATAAAAGGTGATGTTTATGGAGTTATTAGTACCAGCAGGAGATATAAATTCATTTTATGCGGCACTTAATAATGGGGCAGATGCAGTCTATTTATCAGGTAAAATGTTTGGAGCAAGGAGTTATGCTAAAAACTTTACAGAGGATGAGTTAAAAACAGTCTTAAAACTAGGTAAAATATATGGCGTTAAGATATATGTAACGATGAACACTTTAGTAAAAGAAAATGAAGTGGAAGATTTTCTTAAAGAAGTAGAGTTCTTATATAATCTAGGAGTAGATGCTATTTTAATGCAAGACTTTGGTATGATATCTTTATGTCTAGAAAAGTATTCTAATCTAGTAATCCATGCTTCTACTCAAGTTAATAGTAGCAGTTATGAGACTATTAAACTTCTATATGAAATGGGAGTAAAAAGAGTAGTGCTTCCAAGAGAAATGAGTATAGATGAGATAAGACAAATAGATATACCTATAGAGCTAGAAGTCTTTATTCATGGAGCCTTATGTGTAAGTTATTCTGGTAACTGCCTTTTTAGTTCGATGTTAGGTGGTAGAAGTGGTAATAGAGGAGAATGTGTTGGTAGTTGTAGACTTCCTTATAAATTATATAAAGATAAGACTCTAATTGATGAAGGATATCTATTATCTATGAAAGAGTTAAATACTTCAGTTGATATTAAAAAATTACCTAGTAATGTTACTAGTCTTAAAATAGAAGGAAGAATGAAAAGCCCATCTTATGTAGGTTTTATTACTAAGTATTATCGTAAAATACTTGATGGGAAAGAACTTTCTACTAAAGATTTAGAAGACTTAAAGAGTATGTTTTATAGAGGTTTTACTAAAGGACATTTATTTAATGATGAAGATTTAATTAATAAAAAAAGTCCTAATCATTTAGGAAGCCATTTAGGTAAAGTTATAGATGTCAATGATGAGAGAATTAGAATAGAATTAGATAAACCCTTATTACAAGGAGATGGTATTAGATTTAGGAAAAGTAATAAAGGTATGATAGTTAACTATCTCTATGACATGAAAGATAATTTAATTAATAAAGGTAACTCTAAACAAATAGTTGAAGTCGATAATAAAGTTAAATTAACTAGTCTAGATGAAGTTAGAAAGACTACTGATAAAAGTCTTGAAATAACAGATTTTACCATTACAAGAAAAGTACCTATTAATATAGATGTAAAAGCCAAAGTAGGTGAAGAGTTTGTTCTAACTTTTAGTGATTTAAAACATACAGTTACTTATAGAGGTAGCATAGTAGAGAAATCTATTAATAATCCTATATCTAAAGATAGATTAATTACTCAGTTAGAAAAACTAGGTAATACACCATTTATTACTAAACATATAAATATAGATATGGATAAAGATATCTTTATTAGAATAGGAGATTTAAATATTGCAAGAAGAACTTTATCAGAAAGACTAATAGGAGAAAGACTTAATGATTATAGTGAACCTATTATTAAAGAAGTAACAATTGAAAAGATAAATACTAAAGATATAATAGATTTAGATAAGTATGAGATGATAGAAAGAAATCCCTTTTATCTTAAAGATGTCTTAAAAGATAAAAGTATTGTTAGTAATTTATTTAGACCAAATACTGATGTAATCGCCTCATATCATTTAAATGTCTTTAACTCATATACTGCCTATTACCTTTATAAGTTAGGATATAAAGCCATTACTTTATCAGTAGAGCTTAATAATATAGAGTTAAAAGATTTAATAGAGTCTATTAGAAATAAATTTGGTAATATTCCCTTAATCATTAAAACTAAAGGCTATGTAGAAGTAATGTTAATTAAAGGTAATATCTTAAATATAGATAAGGATACTCCTTATACTTTAGTTAATGTAAAAAATGATAAGTTTAAAACTTACTTTGATGGAAGATGTACTCATATTAATTCTAGTTATGAATTAAATTTAGATGAGAAAGAGTTTAATTATTCTAATATCTATTTTTCTAAAAGTTAAAATAGTTTTAAATAGTTATATGTGCTACAATATAAATAACTAAAGGAGGTAATAAGTTGTGAAAATTATAGATTTTATTATGAATAACAATAATTATTTAGAAGATTTTATAACTAGAAGCACCTATCATTCTAATGCAATTGAAGGTAGTACTCTTACCTATGCAGAAACATATGCTATTCTTTTTAATGATAATAGTTTTAAGATAAGTGGTAGAGAGCCTAGAGAAATATATGAAGCGATAAATCATAAGAAAGCCATGAATGTTTTATTTGAAAAGTTAAAAAGTGATGATTTAGAACTTAATGAAGAATTTATAAAAAAAATTAATGAGACAATAAATCAAGATATAAGAGATACAAAAGGCTATAGAAAAGTAAGTGTTATGATTAAAGGAAGTGATGATATTCCTCCTAAACCAGAACAACTTAATAATTTAATGATGTATTTTGTCTATAATTATAATCATAATGAGACTAAAGATATATTCGAAAAAATTGCAGGCTTTCATATAGAGTTTGAACATATTCACCCTTTTGAAGATGGCAACGGAAGAACAGGGAGACTCCTTATTAATTTTGAACTATTAAAAAATAATATTCCACCAATTGTTATCCCTAAAGAAGAAAGAACAAAATATTTTGAACTATTAAGAAGTAAAGATATAACTGCTTTAGCTTCATGGCTTAAAGAATTATCGGATAAAGAAAAAGAAAGGATAGAATTGTTTAATTCTTCTAATAGTTAATTATGAAAGTTAAAAAAGAATTTTATTTGCCTAATAAAGGAGTTTTGAGTTTATATAATATTAGTTATTTAGAGAGTGATTTTAATTTAGTTATAAAAAATATTACTGATAGTCTAAAATGTGAAGCTTCTAAAGACCTTTATAATTCTATTAGTAGTAAATTATCGGCATTTAAAGATAATGACAGTTTAGGCAACGATTTGAAAAGGATTTTTTCTGATTCGAAAGCAAGAAGTGAAGAAAAGAAGGAAAAGCTATTTTATAAGTTTAAATATATTATGACAGAAGATGAATTTATTGAATATTTAACTCCTATTGATTATAATCATCAGTCTTATTTAAATTTATTTAACCAAAATAATACTAATTCTATAACTTATCAAGAAAGTCTATATGGACTATCATTTCCTACTAATGTTATTACTTTTGATAAAATTTCTAATTTTTTAAATAGCAATAATATAGATAAATATCAAAAGTACTTAAGAGAATATTTACAAGTTTTTGATTTTGAATATAGAGAAGTTTATTCTAAAGAAAATATAATTAAAGAAGAATTAAATAGAATAATTAATAATAATTTAGATAATTTGTTTAGTAACAAGTATGTTCTTGAAAAACAAATAGAAGAAGAGTATTATATAAAAGAAGAAATGGCGAAAGCGAATGAAAGAGTTTTAAAAATAGGTAGTAAAAGTTGCAAATAAAATATTTGCAGTTTTTAAGAATAACATAAATAATATAAATCGTTAGAGAGGAAGCGTTATAATGAAATCTATATATGATAAAGATAAATTTAGATTAAGCCAAGATGAGTTAAGTGGTGAATATATTTTTTCTACTGAAGATAGAAATTTTATTTATAGTAGTAGAAATCTTCATTATTTAAAACAAGTTAGTAATGATGAATTTGTTATAATTGATCATTTACCAGCTATTAATGAATATGCATTTTATTATTTTAAACATGATAAAAATAATGAGTTAATTTATAGTAAAAGATTTACTGAATTTGATAATTCAGATGATATTATTATCAAAGATGCTTTTATTTTAGAAAATAAAAAGACCAATGTTACTAATGTTTATAATTGTTCTATTAAAAATCATTTTGCAATGGAAGGCTTTAAAGCAATTAAGACTGATATAGTAGATAATAATAATGTTCCTTATATAATGGGAATTAAAACAATAACTGAGGGAGAAACAACAGATAAATTAACTATGCTTATAAATCCTGATAGTTTAGAAGCAGATGGATTTTATAGCGAGTTACAAGATAGATATATTAAGATAAAAGAAAATGATGGTACCACTTTTGATAAAGATTACAATGTTAGATTAGTTGAGACTTTAGTAGAAGAAGTATACCCTTATTTAACTATATTAGATAAAAGAAGAAGCATAGAAAAAGATGAAAAATCTAAAGTCATAAAGAAAGTATTAATAAGTAAGTTAAACGATAAATCTGAGTAATACATTGTATTACTTTTTTTTGTTTTTAATCTGTGGTATACTAAGCTAGTAAGAAAAGGAGGAATTATGGATAGATTAAGTAGAGAAGAAGTACTACATGTTGCCTATCTAGCTCGTATTTCTTTAACAGAAGAAGAAATAGAGAAGTTTAGAGTACAACTTAAAGTACTAATGGATGATATAGATAAGATAAAAGAGGTTAAAGACTATGATGATGAGATGATGTATACACCAATAGAAGATAATACTAGATTAAGAGAAGATGTTGTAGGTAAGATGTTAAGTGCGAGTGAAGCGACAATAAATGCTCCTAAAAAGAATGGAAGTTTTATAGAAGTGCCGGTGATGATTAATGAGTAAATATTTAGATTTAGATATAAGAAAAATACATGAGTTATTAGTAAAGAAAGAAATAACTCCTCTTGATTTAGTAGATGAAGCCTTAAGTAGAATAGAAGAAAATAAAGACTTAAATGCCTTTATTACTATTAATGATAAAGTAAGAGAAGAAGCAAGTGAATTAGGTGAAGTAGACCCTGATAATCTTTTCTTTGGTATTCCTATCGCTGTTAAAGATAATATTGTTACTAAAGATTTAAAGACAACCTGTGCCTCTCATATCTTAGAAAACTTTATACCTATATATGATGCTACAGTTGTAGAGAAAATTAGAGAAAATAAAATGTTAATTATTGGTAAAACTAATATGGATGAGTTTGCTATGGGGTCTACTAGTGAGACAAGTTACTTTGGCGCCCCACTAAACCCTTATGATAAAAAACGTGTTAGTGGAGGTAGTTCAGGTGGTAGTGCTAGTGCTGTATCAGGAGGACTTATTCCTCTAGCACTTGGAAGTGATACCGGGGGAAGTATTAGACAACCTGCTAGTTACACAGGAATAGTTGGTATGAAACCAACTTATGGAAGAGTATCACGTTATGGATTAGTCGCTTTCGCATCAAGTCTTGACCAAATTGGACCAATGACTAGAACTGTCTATGAGAATGCTAGTTTACTAAATGTCTTAGTAGGTGAAGATGATAGAGACCTTACTAGTGTCAAAAAAGAAAAAGAAGACTTTACAAGACTAATTGGGGAAGATATTAAAGGTATGAAGATAGCCTTACCTAAATACTTTGTTAGTGATATTGTTGATGAAGAGATTAGTAAGAGAATTAAAGAAGTCATTTCTTTTTGTGATAAAAACGGTGCAGTTGTCGATATTGTTGATATGAAATACTTAGATACAGCTGTTAACCTTTATCAGATAATCGCTATGGCTGAAGCTAGTAGTAACTTAGCACGTTTTGATGGTGTTCGTTATGGATTTAGAGCAAGTGATGTAAATAGTGTTGATGAAATGTATGGAAAAACACGTGGTGAAGGCTTTGGTGATGAAGTTAAAAGAAGAATTATGGTAGGTTCATATATCCTAAGTGGTGAGAATGCTAAAACATATTATGATAAAGCCTTAATGGTACGTGATGATATAACTAAAGAGTTTAATCGTATCTTTAAAGAATATGATTTAATTATTGGACCAACTACAACAAGAGTCGCTCCACTTCTTGGTAATTCCAAAGATGACCCTCATAAAGCCTTTATGGATGATGTTTTAGTAATACCTGTTAATATGGCAGGACTTCCTGCCTTAAATATTCCTGTAGGAAAAAATAGTGAAGGTATGCCTATTGGACTACATATAATTGGTAAAGCCTTTGATGAAGCGACTATTTATAAACTTGCTAGTTTTCTTGAGGAGGTGTTTTAAATGAGTAACTATATTCCAACTATTGGTCTTGAAGTACATGTCGAAATAAAAAGTAAAAGTAAACTTTTTTCTGATAGTGCCAATGCCTATGGTATGGCTACTAATACTTCTGTTAATGTAATTGACTTAGGTTATCCTGGAACATTACCTACACTTAATAAAGAAGTAATAAGACAAGCACTTAGAGCCTGTAAAGTCTTAAACTGTGATATTACTAGGAAAATGCACTTTGATAGAAAAAATTACTTTTATCCAGATAACTCTAAGAACTATCAGATTACTCAGAATAGAACTCCTATTGGTACTAATGGTTATGTTGAAATAGAAGTAGATGGTGTTAAGAAAAAAATAGGTATTTCTGATATTCATATCGAAGAAGATACTTGTAAGAGTGCCCATCGTGGTAGTGTAAGTCTTTTAGACTTTAATAGAGCAGGGGTGCCTTTAATAGAAATAGTAACAACTCCTAGTATTAGTAATGGTAAAGAGGCTATGGCCTATCTTACTAAATTAAAAGAGATGTTATTTTATGCAAATATTAGTGACTGCAAAATGGAAGAAGGAAGCATGAGATGTGATGCTAATGTTTCTATTAGTAAGACTGATGAGCTTGGGGTAAGAACAGAGACTAAAAATATTGGTTCTATTCATAATGTTGGACTTGCTATTGAAAAGGAAATAGAAAGACAAGAAAAAGTTCTTGAAACAGGTGGCATTATTAGAGAAGAAACAAGACGTTTTGATGATAAGCTAGGCGAAACTATCCTAATGCGTGTTAAAGAAACAGGAAATGACTATCGTTACTTCATCGAACCAGATATTCCTTACCTAGAACTTACTGATGAGTTTATTAATGATTCTTTGAAAACTCTACCTTTACTTCCAGATGAACTAAGAAAAAAATATAGTGAGATAGGACTTAGTTCTCTACAAATAGAAAAACTAATCAATAATAGACCCTTAAACGATTATTTCTTAGGACTACTAGAATTTAAAACTAACTATGTAACAGCCGTTAACCTATTACTTTCAGATATCTCATCATACTTAAATAAACATAATAAAGTAATAACTGATACCCATCTTTCATATGAAAAACTAGTTAGTGTTGTTGATGCTCTAGAAAAAGGAGAGTTATCTAATAAAAATGTTAAAGACTTAATAGATTCACTAATGGAAAGAGATTTGACTCTTGATGAGTTAAAAAAAGAATTTAACATTAAAAATATTACAGATGATAGCTTCATTAAAGATATCATTACCAAAGTAATAGAAAATAATAGTGAAAGTGTAAATGACTATAAATCTGGTCATGATAGAGCTTTAAAATACTTAATGGGACAAGTAATGAAAGAGACTAAGGGTGCTGTTAATCCTAAAAAAGCTAGTGACATGTTAGTTAAAGAATTAAATAAATAATTGCTATACTTTAAATAATATTATATAATAATTATACTAGGAAGTGATAAATGTGAAGAATTTTATTAAAAATAATAAGGTTACCGTAGTTGCTTTTATTATTTGTGTAATCTTTGTAGTTTTAGTTTTTGCTATCAAATTAACCTTCTTTCCAAATGAAGGAACTGCTATCTATGGAGATAGACTTGATGGTATAGAAAAAGTAGAAATAACAGATAAACAACAAAAGGACATTATTAAATCTTTAGAAGATAAAGATGAAGTAAAAAGTGCTGATACTGATATAAAGGGACGTACTTTAAATGTTCTTATTACTGTTAATGATGATGTAGAACTAGACCCTGCTAAAGCTTTAACTTCATCTGTTATTGATAATCTAAAAAAAGACCAAACATCATTTTATGATATTCAAGTATTTATAAGTAAAGATAATGATGATACAAGATTTCCTATTATAGGATATAAACATCAAGATAAAGATGAATTTTCATGGACTAAAGATAGATAGGAGGAATTATGAAGAAAAAATTACTAATCATTCTTCCTCTTTTAGTTGTAGTAATTGTATTTGTAGGTGTCTTTTTCTATTATAATAGAGAAGATGCTAAAACTTCTTTAACTGTTAATGAAAAGAAATGGGCCCTAGAAAACAGTACAACAATGATTGATATTAATGTTATCAATGATTATCCCTTATATGGTCTTAATGGGGAAGGAGTATTCTTTAATTTCTTAGATGATTTTGAGAAAAATGTTGGTTTAGAATTCAACAAAATAGCTTATTCTAAAAATGATGACTTAGAAAAAAATAAAGCTTATAGTTTTAGAATCTTAAATAATGAAGATGAATTATCTAATAATGATTTATTAATTGCCACAGATGGTTATATCGCTATTGGTAAAGAATATAGAAGAATTAATAGAGTAAGTGATATGTCTAATATTACCTTTGGTGTTTTTAATTCTGATGTAGCCGAGATTAGTTATTATTTAAAAACAGGAACTAATCTTGCCTTTAAATCATATGACACAATAGATGAGTTATTTCAAGCTTTAGATAATGATGAAGTGGGTATGATTATAATACCTAATATAATGTACTTAGATAAGACTATTGAAAATAATAGTTACTATATAAACTATTACTTTACAGAAATGTCTAAAAAAATAGTTTTAACTTTAAGTAGTGATAAATCTAATGCTAGACTTAATACAATTATTAGAAAATACTTTGAAAAGTGGAAAACTGATAATTATGTAGATGAATATAATGACGTTTATTTTAATTACTATATAACAGAGAATAATGTAAGTTCTAAAGACTCTACAGATTTAGTTAAGAAAAACTATGTTTATGGTTATGTAGAAAACTATCCATATGAAGTTGATGTAGATGGAGATGTCTCTGGTATCGCTGGAGAATACTTAAAAAGAATGAGTCGTCTTACTGATATAAGTTTCTCTTATAAGAAATATGGAAGTATTGAAGCTTTAAGAAAAGCGATAGAAAAAGGCGATGTAGATATTTACTTTGATTATTATAATTTTAATAATGTTAATGATGATTATAAAGAGACTATTTCAACATTCATAGAAGATTATGTTGTATTAGGTAGAAGAAGTGATAATCATGTTGTTAATTCTTTTGAAAGCTTAAAAGATGAAAAAATTGCCATGTTAGATAATACTTCTTTATATAATTACTTTGAAAATAATAGTAGAAGTGATATAACAACCTATGATAATAACAATGATTTAGTTAAAAATGCTAATGATAAGATGTTAGTAGTAGATAAAGAAGTCTATAATCTTTATAAGAATACAACTTTTGAAGATTATGATGTCTTATATCAAGATACGATGATGAATGATTATAAGTTTATGGTTAAGAATAATAACAATACATTCTATAACTTATTTAACTATATCATTACAACTAATTCTTATTATAACTATAGGAATAATGGACTAGCCGATATTAGTAGGTCTATAGTTGAAAGAAGTAGTTTTATGGGCTTATTCTTAATTATCTTAATAATAGTTTCTGTTCCCCTAATCGCTTTAGCATTCCTTTATCTATACTTTAAACGTAGACATAAGATAAAGAAAGTTAAGAAGGAAGATAGACATAAATATACAGACCTTTTAACATCACTAAAGAATAGAAACTACTTAAATAAGAAAGCTCCAGACTGGGAAGCTAGTAAAGTGTTCCCACAAGCCGTAGTTATAATTGACTTAAATAATGTTAAATATGTTAATGATAACTATGGCCATGAAGAAGGAGATAAATTAATTGTAACTGCAGCATCAACCCTTGTTAATACTCAGTTAGAAAATAGTGAAATAATTAGAACAGATGGTAATGAATTTTTAGTTTACTTAGTAGGTTATAGCGAAAGACAAGTAGAGACATATGCTAAAAAATTAGAAAAAGAAATGAAAAACTTACCACATGATTTTGGAGCAAGTGTAGGATATAGTATGATTTTAGATGATATTAAGACACTAGATGATGCTATTAATGAAGCAACACTTGAAATGATGACGAAAAAGCAAGGATTAAAGTAGGAGAGAATAATGAAAAAAAGTAGGAAAATGAAAATATTTTTAAGAAAAGTTATTTCAATAATTAAACTACCAGAAATGAGAATTCTTCCCGGTCAGCTTGCTTTTTTTCTTGTTATTTCAATTATCCCTTTAATCGCTTTAGTAGGAGCCATTGGTAGTGAATTTAATTTACCTTCTACAAGTATTAAAGAAATATTAGAGTCTTTTGTACCTAGTGGAGTTATTAATTATTTAATTCCAACTGGAAATAACAGCAACATAGTAAACTTTAATATGATAATATTCTTTTTCGCTGCTTTTATCCTAGCAAGTAATGGAACATATTCAATAATTAATACCTCTAATGAAATATATAAAGTAAAAGATAGTAGTGAGTTAAGAAGAAGAGCGAAAGCTGTGCTTATGACTTTGATATTAGTAGTACTATTTCTATTCTTGATATTAGTACCAGCTTTTGGAGATGTCTTGATAAAGATAATAACTACTTCTATTCATAGTGATAGTTTAACGGGTTTAGTTGAAAATACTTATAGAATTTTAGAATATCCTATTTCATTATTCTTAATATATTATAATTTAAAACTACTATATACAATTGCCCCAGATACAAAGATAAGTAGTAGAAGTACAATACCAGGAGCTTTGTTTACAACAATTATGTGGTTGATAAGTTCTAAGATATATGCCTTTTATGTAGATTATTTTGCCAACTATAACGTCTTTTATGGAGCGATGTCTAATATTTTAGTACTATTAATCTGGGTCTATATCCTAGCTTATATATTTACCCTTGGTATGTGTTTTAATGCTACAGGAGTAATACAAGAGACATTAAGACTTAATAAAAATGATATAGAAGAAGCTTTAAAGAAGGACAAGTGATTGTCTTTTCTTTTTTCTTCTGATATTATAGTAATCAAAAAGAAGATAATAAATTATGAAAGTAATAGAAATAATCAAAAGAAGTATTAAAAAACTTTTGAAAGTTTGATATTTAGAAATAAAAAGTTGAAAGATGGTAATGATAATGCAAAATGATATTATTAAAGAAATATTAAAAAAATGTGATATTAGCTATTCTAGCTTAACTAAATCAAAATCAGGATTTACTAATAATGTGTATTTTATAGATAATTGTTATGTTATTAAGTTTTCTAATGATGAAAATATAAAAGAAAAATTGGAAAAAGAAATAACAATATATAAAAATTTGGATTTATCTTATATTCCAAAATATATAGCCAGTGGAAACTATAATGATTACAAATATCTAATAATTACAAAAATAAATGGTAAAAGTCTATATTCAATATGGCATACTTTATCAGAAAAAGAAAGAACAAATATAATTATTGAAATTGCTAAAATAATAAAATCATTTCATCAAATAAATGGAGATTTTTTAACAGGCTACAACGCTACTTCTTTTAGAAAACATATAAAAAACGAACTATTAAAAATAATAGAAAAATTACAAAAGTTAAATTTAAATGTAAAATGTTTGCAAGATATATTAAACAAGTCTTTTGATAAATTATTTTGTGATATTAAAATTGGATTAGTTTATAACGATTTACATTTTGATAATTTTATATATGATGGAGAAAAAGTTTATTTAATAGATTTTGATAGAACAATTATTACATCACTTGATTATGATATGATGATTTTTAAAACCATGTGTGAAAATCCTAGCAAGTTTGCTAATGAAGAAGATGAAGATAATATTATTGATAGCGAATATAAAAACATTTATCAAATATTTAGAGCAAACTATAAAGAATTATTTGCCAATAAGTTCACAGATGATAGAATATTTATTTATCAATTTATATACTTAATTAATCAAGCCATTGAATGTAAAGATATAAAATGGGTTAAACAAGAATTACAAAAATTTAATTTATATTTTATGAAAAGTTAGTATATTTACATTAGTGTTATTATTACGAAAATTCTTAACTTTTTTATTACTTTTTCTCTTGTGTTATTTGCACCTTAAAATAGAAGAATCCACCTAACTCAAGCGATGTTTAGGTGGTTCTAATAAAAAACAATTAATTAGAGGCACACTCAACACAGCAATATTAAGTGTTCCTTTTATAGTGTATGAAATTTTTTCTTACATATACATCTTATCACATAAGTAACTTTTATGCAAGTACTTAGATGATTTTATACTAATTATTATCACTTTCTAAATATCTTACATAATATTCATCAAAGGTTAGGTTACTAGCCTTTATTTTTTGTGCAAGTTCTACACCTACATAGCGATAATGCCAAGCTTCAAAACTATAAGTAGTAATATCTTCTTTATCTTTAGGATATCTTAAGATAAATCCATAGTTATGAGCATTTTCTAACATCCAGTTATATTCATTAGTATTCTCAAAATTATTAAAGTCATCAAATGCTCTTGTTATATCAACAACTAATCCTGTTTGATGTTCAGAATATCCTGGTCTAGCAGAGTAGGTATCAGCATTTTCTACACCATCATTTTTAACATAATTATTATATAAGTTTTCTTGATATGAATAAGACCTATAAGCAGAGATTACTCTAATATTCATACCATCATTTTTGGCATCACTTATTAATCTTTCAATATTATCTTTCGCTTCCTTAACTAGATAAATGCCACTTTTAGCATAACTATTATCAAGTAGTTCCAGATTTTCTGGAATATAATTGCTATCTAAGTAATTAAACTTATTAACAAGTAAGTAGTTAGTATTTAAATTAGTAGAAGGCCTAGTATCAGTATATATTTCTTTATCTAAATTTAAATTAACTTTTGTAACGATATCTTCTATAGAAAGATTAGGATTATTAGTTTCGTAAGATTTATATCTGTCAAGATTTTCTTCCTTATAATAAGATAACTTGCTAAATTCATTATCTTCTTTTTCTTTAACTTTTTCTGTAGATTCATTATCTTTAACATTATCAATATCTTTATCTTTATCTTTACTATTAGTATTAAATAAGAAAACCATAAGAATAATAAAGATAACAACAATAATACTACTTAAAATAATAATAATCTTTTTCATTAACAACACCTTACTTAATTTTATTACATTTAACCTTTATTAATACCATGATATCATATATATAATAAATTTTATATAACAAAAAAAGTACAAAATGTACGAAAAAAAGTATAAAATATGTACTTTTTGTACGAAAAATGGTAAAATTGAAGTAGGAGATGATATTATGTATAGAAAAATTGAGAACGATTTATTAGAGTGGAAAAAAGATTTTAAAATGCCACTTATGTTAATTGGAGCGAGACAGACAGGTAAAACATATATACTTGAAGAATTTTGTAAAACAAATTTTGAAAATTATATTTATATTAATTTAGAAAAAGAAGAAGATATAAGAGAAATATTTGATGCAACACTTGATCCGGAAAAAATTATAGAGAAAATACAAATATTAAGAAAAGTTAATTTTAATCCAGACAGTACAATTATTTTTTTAGATGAAATACAAACTAGTGAAAGAGCGATAACTTCTTTGAAATACTTTTGCGAAAGTAATAAACCATATAAAATAGTTACAGCAGGTTCTTTACTTGGTGTTAAAATTAATAGATTTAAGTCATCCTTTCCAGTGGGTAAAGTAGTTACTAAATATTTATTTCCAATGGATTTTGAAGAATATTTAATGGCTCTTGGTGAAGATAAGTTAATAGAAGAAATCAGAAAACATTATAATAGTAATGAAAAAGTACTTGATTCTATTCATGAAAAAGCTCTTGATTTATATAAAAAATATTTAATACTTGGTGGTATGCCTAAAGTAATAGAAAATTTTATAGAAAATGATTTGAATATTGCTAATGTTGATTTTGAATTACAAGACTATATTATTACAAATTATCTTGCCGATATGAATAAATATACTGATAATACAGAGGGTATTAAAAATAGTAAAATATATAATGCTATACCTAAAGAATTAGCAAGAGAAAATAATAATTTTAAATATAGTATAGTTGATAAAGATGCTAGAAAAATAAGATATGAGAGTAGCCTAGATTGGTTGCTTGCAAGTAATATGATTTTAAAATGTGAATTAACTGAGAAAAATGAATCTCCATTAAAAGCATTTGTTAATAATGATAAATTTAAAATATATTTAAGTGATACAGGTTTGTTAAGGTCTTTATCTAATATAGATTATACTGAAATATTATTAGATAAAAATGAGATGTATAAAGGGGTATTAACAGAAAACTATGTTGCATGTGAATTATATACTAAGTTTAGAGAACTTTATTATTATACTTTTAGTAAATATGAAATAGACTTTTTAATAAAGATAGATGGTGATATTATTCCAATAGAAGTAAAAAGTGGAAGAAGAACAAATAGTAAAAGTTTAAATGAATATATTAAAAAATATAATCCTAAATATAGTATTAGAATTTCAACTAAGAATTTTGGTTTTGAAAATAATATAAAATCTATACCTTTATATGCAGTATTTTGTATTAATGAATAATTAGATAATCATATTTAAAGAAAGATAGCATAGCTTTTATTAGGAGTTGATTTAATGAAAAAGGTAATTCTATTACTTATGTTATCTATTCTTTTAATACCATGTTATGTAAAAGCAGAAGAAGTTGATAATAAAGAGGAAAACATTGCAGAAATAGATGAATCTACTACTAATGAGGAGTCTAATAATAAAGAAGATAATACTACTGATAAAGAAAATGACACTCTAAATGATGAGAATACTACTACTGAAAATACTGATACGAATAAAGAAAATACAAATAATGATAATACAACTGATACCTCACTTATACCTAATGCTATTGCCGGTGTTTTAATGGATGCTACTACAGGAGAGATAATCTTTGAAAAAAATAAAGATGAACAAGTAGCAGTTGCATCTATGACTAAAATGGTCGCTCAGATTATTATATTGGAACAAATTGAAGCGGGCAAAATTAAATGGAATGATATAGTTACAGCTAGTGCTAATGCATCAGGTATGGGAGGAAGTCAAATTTATTTAACAACAGGAGAAGAAATGACTGTTGAAGATATGATGAAAGGTATATCGATGGCAAGTGCTAATGATGTGGCAGTAACCAAAAAGCAGTCGCTAGTTATAAGCGAAGAAATAATAATATAACTACTTTTAAACCTTATGTTTTAAAGTATTATTATAAGCTTTATATTTAAGCCATGTATATGGCTTTTTTATTTTGGAGGTGTAAAAATGTCAGTTTTTAAAATAGAGAAAAATAGTAATTATACAGTTATGTCTAATTATCATTTAAGAGATCATAATTTATCATACAAAGCAAAAGGATTGTTATCATTTATGCTTAGTTTGCCTGAAGACTGGGACTATTCATTAGCAGGGTTATGTTCAATTAGTAAAGAAGGTAGAGATGGTATAAGATCTATCCTAAAGGAATTGCAAGAACACCATTATTTAGAAATAGAAAAAGTAAGAGGAGATAAAGGGTATTTTGAATATAATTATTTGATTTATGAAGTACCTCA
>DVHC01000041.1 GCA_018712385.1 Candidatus Onthousia excrementipullorum
TACTCTTCATCTTCATCAATCCTTCTATAATTAGTCTATCACAGTTTTTAATAATTATAAAGAAAAAGACGAATGTATTTACCTCGTCTTTAACTGTTTCTATATCAAGTTATTTTGTTAAACCGAAATAACTTTTTTAAAGCAGTTATACATCTTTACTCTTAAAAGCTTTAAAGAACTTACTCCATACTTTTTCATTAGAATAATTAAGTATTCCTACTTTATATACTCTAATACCAAAATGTAATATTAAATAGATAAAGATAATAAGTACTACAATAGAGATAACTATATCTATTAAACCAATCTCTCCCATCATATAAAGACTAGGGCTAACAAATGATGATAAGAATGGTACATATGAAAGCATTCTAATTAATAGTGAACCATTAAACATACCAGCCATCATCGCTAAATAATATCCCCCTAAAGAAAGAAATACTAATGGAGTTTGTAATTGACTAAAGTCTTCCATATTAACTGTCATAGAGGCAAGAATACCTGCAACAATGGAATATGCTAAGAATGATAAAACTATTAAAATTAAAGTTAATGGTATTACATAGATTAACTTCTCAATAAAACCAGATGCTACTAGACTATCTAAGATAGATGTAACTTCACTAGGTAGTGACATTCCAGTACTTAACATATTAGTACTTATTAATAGACCAAAACATGCATAAACGACTAATAGTAAGCCTTGAACGATAACAAAGATATTACTAGCAAGTATCTTAGACATTAAATGTTGTTTAGGAGAAACATTAGATATAATTATTTCCATACTTCGAGTAGTTTTTTCTTCACATATTTCTCCTCCTACCATTTGTATTAAAATCATAGTTAACATAAAGAATGGTAAAATGATTGTAGGAAAGACACTACTCATAATAAGTCCCATATTTTCATCTACATTATCACTTTCATTAAGAACTACTCTATCTATAGTAACAGGACTAGAGATATTATTTAATGTAGTAGCATCTATATTATTAATAGTCATACCAATAGTAGTCTTAGTAGAATTTAAACTCTGAGATAATACTTGATAAGTTAAAGTATCTATTTTCTTATTAGAAGTAACTTTAGCTTTCAAGTATTCTGTACCATCACTATTTAATTCTACTAATATCTCATCATCTTTTAGATTATCTTTCAATTCATCAACATCTTTTTCACTCTTTTTAACTGTTACTTTTACATCTTCTTCATCAGAGTTTATTGTACTTGAATAACTTTCTATATTCTTTTCAAACAAAGAATAACTATTAGTATCATTATCTATAACAATTATATTAGTTTTACTATCAAAATCTCCTCCAAAGAAAGAGACAATAGAGTTAATATTTAAAAGAAGAATTATCGCTACAGCAAGTATTATATTAGTAATAACAAACCATTTAGTTTTAAACTTCTTTCTTAGACTAACTTTAGTTAAATAAAGGAATTTTCTATTCATGGATACCCCCTACTTTCGCAATAAATATTTCATTAAGTGTAGGTTCTACTACATCATACTTAGTAATATTAGAGTTTTTAACTAAAGCAAATATTTTAGGAGCAACCGTCTTATCTTCTACCTTAACTTCTATTTCTCCTCTTACTTTAGAAACACTTATTACACCTTTAACTTTCTTAAGTTTTTCAAGAGGTAAATCATCTCCTCTTAACATAATATTTTTAATACCAAATTCTTCTTTAATATCTTTTAACATTCCACTAACAACTGGATGCCCTTTTACAAGAATAACTAGCTTCTCACAAAAGTCTTCAATATATTCCATTTGGTGTGATGAAAAGATAATAGAACATCCTTCTTTTTGTAAATCATATATAGCATCTTTCATCAATTTAACATTGATAGGATCAAGGCCTGTAAAAGGTTCATCTAATATTAATAGTTTAGGATGATTAATAATTGCAGAAATAAACTGAACCTTTTGTTGATTACCTTTAGACAATTCTTTAATCTTTCTATTTTTATAACTAGCAATAGAAAACTTTTCTAACCATTTATCTATATCTTTTTCTATAGTTCTCTCATCAAGACCTTTTAATACTCCATAAAATGTAAGTTGTTCTAAAACAGTAAGTTTAGTAAGTAAGCTTCTTTCTTCTGTAACAAAACCTATTTTATCAGTTAAGTTATAGTCGATTTTCTTACCATCAAGTAAAACTTCTCCTTTATTAGAATCAATTAAACCCATAATAATTCTAAAGGTTGTGGTCTTACCTGCTCCATTCTCACCAAGTAAGCCAAAGATTTCTCCATCATTAACAGTAAAGGACAGATCATTAACTGCCCTATTATTTCCATAATATTTTGTAATATGTTTAACTTCAAGCATAGTTGTTCTCCTTAAATATTATATTTTTTTAACTAACTTTTTTTCTTCTTCAAGTTCTACATTATAACGATTAACTGCATCTTTCCAAGTTGGTAATAATTCAAAGTTTTCTTCTAACTTAGATTTATCAAGTTTAGAATTTCTAGGACGATATGCTTGTTTAGTACCAGTTAATTCTAAATACTCTTCAGTTGTAACTTTGTTTACTTTAACACGCTTTTTATTAGATTCAAAAATATATTCTGCAAATTCAGCCCAACTGCAATATTCACTATTAGTAACATTATAAGTACCATATTTATCACTATTAGACATATCAACTAAAGTTTTAGCAAGATCAACTGTATATGTAGGACTACCTATCTGGTCATCTACAACATTTAACTCTTGATGATTCTCAGATAGTTTTAACATTGTTCTAATAAAGTTATGTCCATTAATTCCAAATACCCAAGATATTCTAGTAATAAAGTGTTTAGGATTACGTCTAACTTCTTCTTCTCCTAAAAATTTAGTTCTACCATAAACACTCTTAGGATTAACTTTATCTTCTTCTGTATATAACCCTTCTTTTGTGCCATCAAAAACATAATCAGTTGACATATAAATAGTAGTAGCACCTACTTTTATTGAAGCATCCACTACATTTTTGGTACCAACTACATTAACATTATAACAAGCATCTTCAGCAGCTTCTGCTTTATCAACTGCAGTCCATGCTGCACAATGAAATACTATGTCAGGATTAAAGCCTGTTACAACTTTATCAACTTCATCTCTATTAGTAATATCCATCTCATCCTTATCAACAGCTAGGATATTTTCTTCACTAACTCCTCTTTTTAATAATTCTCTTTTTACATCATAACCTAATTGACCTTTATAACCTGTAATTAAATATTTCATTATTTCCTCCTTAAAAATAATACTTTAGACTCTTCTAATTTAGGATGTTTTTGATCTTTTTCAGATAAAATTGGTTCAGTTATATTATTTTCTTTGAACATCTCATCCCAGTTTATACCAAGATTAGGATCATTCCAAAGTATTCCTCCTTCTTTATTAGGTGCATAGTCATTATCAACTAAATACTGAAAGATTGTATCATCTTCCAATGATATAAATCCATGTGCAAAACCACGAGGAACAAATAATTGTCTATTATTATCTTCAGTTAATTTGACAGCAGTATATTCTCCATAAGTAGCTGAATCTTTTCTAATATCAACAACAACATCAATAGCAGATCCTTTAATAACTTCAACTATCTTAGCTTGACACTTAGGATCTTCCTGAAAATGAAGTCCTCTAACTACTCCTTTAGAACTCTTACTTCTATTCGCTTGTTTTACACCAAGAAAACCTAACTCTTTTAAATTATCTTCTATATAATATGGTGAAAAATATCCTCTTTCATCCCCGAATCTATCTGGTTCTAAAATATAACAATCTAATAAATTAGTTTCAATTTTTTTCATTTTATCTCTCCTCCGCAATTTCTATTAAATGTTTCCCATAAGTATTCTTTTTCATTAATTTAGCAGCATCTAGCACTTTTTCTTTACTTAACCACCCATTTTTATAGGCAATTTCTTCTGGACAGCATATAGTAATATTTTGATGCTCTTGGATAGTTGCAACAAAATTAGTAGCATCAAATAAACTCTTAAATGTTCCTGTATCAAACCATCCGTAACCTTCATTTAAAGTAATTACGTTTAATTTAGAATCATTTAAATAAAGTTTATTTAAATCAGTTATTTCTAACTCTCCTCTTTTAGATGGTTTTAAATTTGCAGCTTTCTCAACTACAGAGTTATCATAGAAATAAAGTCCTGTTATCGCATAATTACTCTTAGGATTATCAGGCTTTTCTTCAACACTTAAAACTTTGCCATCTTTATCAAATTCAACTACCCCAAAACGTTCAGGATCATGGACATGATAACCAAAGACAGTTGCTTTACCTTTACTAGCATCCTCTTTCGCTTTCAATAACTCATTCTTTAAATTAGGACCATAGAAAATATTATCACCAAGTACCATACAACAAGTATCATTTCCAATAAATTCTTTACCTAAAATAAAGGCTTGAGCAAGACCATCCGGACTAGGTTGTTCTTTATAAGAAAAATTAACTCCAAACTTAGAACCATCTCCTAATAATTCCATAAATCTAGGTAAATCTTTAGGAGTCGATATTATTAAAATATCTTTAATTTCCGCTTGCATTAGTACTGATAAGGGATAATAAATCATAGGCTTATCATAAATAGGCATCAACTGCTTACTTGTAACTTCTGTCAATGGATATAGTCTAGTTCCACTACCTCCTGCTAAAATAATTCCTTTCATTTCCTTAAACCTCCTCTTACAAATATTCTAACATATAATGTGAAAAGTGTTAATCTAATTGTCACTTTTAATAAAATTTTTTCTATACTATTAGCATTATTATAATTAGTTTCAAAATACATTTGACTTTGCTTTAGTATTTTATATTTATTAATATAACTAATATTCTTATCAACACTAACAGAATGATCATGAATAATAGTTACATTATTATTAATTAATGTTTTATACTGAGTTCTTTTTAACTTAGATGCTGTAATATTTTCTTCATAGTATAGAAATGTATTATCATCAAAATAATTAATTTCTTTTAAGACTTCACTTTTAATTAAGAAAAAACAAAATGATATAACTTCTACTTCACTACTATCACCTTTATAATAGGAATCATCATAATAGATTTTTTTATTAAACCTCTTCCCTATTCCCGGTAAATTGCTAAGTATCTCATTCTTTGTACTAGGTAAATGCCATCCTCTATTTAGTTTTTCATTTTGAACTACAACAGGACCTACAAGACCTACTAATCTTTTATCTAAAGTCTTCTTTAAATCTTCTAAATCTTCATTACTATTAATAATAATATCAGAGTTAGAAAAGATAATATCGACATTACCAAAGTCATCTATCGTTTTTTTTGCACCAATGTTTAAAGCATAGGCAAAACCTTTATTACTAGATGTTTCTATTACTTCATATCTTTTAATATTTAATTTCTTTAACTCTTCATAAGAGTTATCTGTTGAATGATTATCAACTACATAAATCTTATCTATTACTTTATAATCTTTAATATTATCAAGTAATCTTTTAGTAGTCTTATAATCATTATAGTTAATAATAATAAAAACTAATTTTCTCATTATATCACATCCCTCTTAGTTAAAATAAGTGCGACAAAGATACTAACAGATGGTGCTAGTAAGACATGACCTGTAATTAGTGATAATAATATAATTAATGTAAGTGATAAATAATTACATATCTTATAAGAATTATCTTTTATACTATAAGTAAATTTAAATGTTTTATAAAGGAAGAAGATAAATACTCCCATATAAATAATAAAACCAACTACACCATGCCTAAATAAAATATCAAAATAATCCATCTCAATCATCTTAGTGCTAGCATCATCAGTACCATAATTTTCAATATAACCAATACCAAATATCTTCTCTAAAGTACTAGAGTCTTTATAACTATTAAAGGTATTACCTAAAAATTTAAGTCTTGAACTAAAGATGAAGTGATCAAACAACTCATAATCAGTAAATACTTCCATAACATTATCAACACCTAAAAAGTCTAAATGTATTTCTATATTTTTATAAAAAGCCGTTCTAGGTAGATAAAAACTTATAAATAAAATGAATAAAATTAATGTTACTACAAGAATAGAAAGAATTTTATATAATCTTTCTTTAGCTAAGTAGATTATATAAATAAATAAGAAGACTCCAAGTATAAGAACAAAAGATAAAAGTGGTCCTTTAGTGCCCATACTTAAAATATCAAAGACTAAAACTCCTACTAAAAGAATAGTTAAGAAGAAATTCTTTTTATTATAAAGATAAAGTAAAAAGAAAGGCATTAATATCGAAATAATAGCACTAATTTCATTAGCAGTGTTAAAAAAACCAATACTTCCCTCTTTACTAACTGCATAACTATCAAAACCTATCCCTAAGATATCAGGAATAAAGATACCTAAAAGGTAAATGATATAAACAGTAACTATAGTCTTATTAGTAATAAAGGATTTATTCTCTTTAATAATAGCATAAAAACTAAGTAATAAAATTGGTAAATAAAAGGTTTTAAGAGCATTCTGTCCTTCATATAATAAGACAGATATATCTTTATTAACAATAGTTAATACTAAAAAAATAAGAAGATATATAAAGATACTACCTAATATTAATAACAAGTATTTCTTATCTTTATCTTTATATATGAATATAAGATAGAAAACACATATTAAAATAATTATAAATCTAACTACCATTCCAATAGTAAAATTGATATTTAAAGCTTGTATCATGCATGCTGTTAACATATCAAAAAGTGGACTTAGTATTAAGAATAATTCTATTAACTTTATTATATTTTTCTTCATAGTCTAAACCTTTCTAACTACTTTTATAATATCATATAAAAGGATAATAAAAAAGAAATTAAAAAAAATTGCCATTAATTTGACAATTTTATTTATAATTAGTTTCTTTAATTATATAAATAGGACGTCTTTTTACTTCAGTATATGTTTTAGATAAGTATGCTCCACTAATTCCTGTACAAAATAGTTGAATACCACTTAAGAAAAACATAATACATACAAGTGATGGCCAACCATCTACAGGATCACCAAAGATAAGAGTTTTAATAATGATGATAATGATAGCAACTATAGAAATAAAACAAAATAACACTCCTACAATTGTAGAAATTGTTAGCGGTACTGTAGAAAATCCCACAATAGCATCAATCGCATATACAAAAAGCTTAAAGAGACTCCATTTACTACTTCCTGCTACTCTTTTAGGGACCTTATAAGTTATCCATTTTGTTTCAAAACCTACAAAACTAAAAATACCTTTACTATAACGATTATATTCTTTTAACTCTAATACAGCATCTGCCATTTGTCTTGTCATAAGCCTAAAGTCTCTTGCACCAGGTACCATTTCAGTCTTTGATAATTTAGATACTAATTTATAATAACAGCTAGTAAAAAATCTTCTAAATATACCATATTCTTTATGTTCGTCTGTTTTCAATCCTACACAATCAA
Source organism: Candidatus Onthousia excrementipullorum (assembly GCA_018712385.1). GTDB lineage: Bacteria > Bacillota_I > Bacilli_A > RF39 > UBA660 > Onthousia > Onthousia excrementipullorum. The sequence continues at coordinate 7,501 of DVHC01000041.1, forward strand.
TATCTTCTCCTTTTATAATTCTATACATTTCTTCAATAAACTCTGGTGGATCCTGTAAATCAACATCAAGTAAAGTTACATAATCACCAGTACTATGTTCAAGACCTGCATAAATAGCCGCTTCTTTACCAAAATTACGAGAAAAAGAAATATATTTAATTTCCTTTTTAGAATTAGCAAGAGTTTTTATTTCTTTTAGAGTATTATCATTAGATCCATCATTAATAAATAACAACTCAAATTTAACTTGTTTCATCTTATTCATAATTTTACTAATTTCCCTATAAAAAAGAGGAATAGCAGCCTCTTCATTATAACAAGGAACAATTATTGATATTTTATCCATAACATCACTGCCTTTACTTTAATAAAATTTTATCTACCTATTGAATAATAATTTATTCCTTTTTCTTTCATAACAACTGGATTATAACAATTTCTACCATCATAAACGTTTACTTTTCTCATATGTTTTAAATAGTTATCTATATTATAATCTTTTATTTCTTGCCACTCTGTCATTATTAACACTGCATCACTATCTTTAATCGCATCATCTATAGTATTAGCATAATTTAACTTATCACCATAAATAGCTTTTACTTTTGAAGTTGCAATAGGATCATATACTGTAATAACAGCATCATAATCTAATAACATATCTATATTTACAAGAGAAGGCGCTTCTCTTAAATCATCTGTCATAGGTTTAAAAGATAAGCCTAATATAGTTACTTTTAGATTTTTTAAAGACTTAAAATCTTCTCTTAATTTATCAAATAATACTAACTTTTGTTTTTTATTTATTTCAATACAATCTTTTACTAGTTTTAATTCACAATCATTTATTTTACTAAGCCAGTGTAAAGCTTTAGTATCTTTAGGAAAGCAACTACCACCATAACCTATACCTGGTTTTAAAAATAATGAACCTATTCTTTTATCATAACTCATTCCCTTAGTAACATCATCAATATTAGCACCTACTTTACTACATAGATTAGCTATTTCATTGATATATGATATCTTTAAAGCTAAAAAATCATTTGATGCATACTTAACCATCTCAGCACTTCTTCTGTCCATTTCAAGATAAGGAACATTATAAGGTTCTTTAGTTAATGGTTCATATAACTCTCTCATAATACTAAAGGTATTTTCATCTTCTGCTCCCACAACAATCCTACTAGCATATAAAGTATCATGTATTGCAGTTCCTTGTGCTAAAAACTCTGGATTACTGGCAACAGTAATTTTAATATCATCTCTTTTAGAAGAAAAATACTTTTCAATATCATCATTTGTACCAATAGGAACAGTTGACTTAATAACTACTACTAAATCTTTAGATGCATATTTAATAATATTATCACAAACATTATATACATAATCTAAATTAGCACTACCATCTTTTCTTTCTGGAGTACCAACTCCTATTATAATAACATCACTATCAGCATAACAATTATTATCTGTTGTAAAATTCAAATTATCTTTAGATAAAGATAAATATTTATCTAAATCTTTTTCATATATTGGACTTTTACCACTCTTTAGTAAATCTATTTTATTACTATCAACATCTATACAAGTTACTTTATTACCTATATAAGCTAAAACAACACCTGTAATTAATCCTACATAACCAGTTCCTGCTACTACTACTTTCATTATTTATCACCACCATAAAACTCTTTATACCATTTAACAAACTTACTTAACCCTTCTTCTAAAGATGTCTTAGGCACAAATCCTGTTTCTTTAGTTAAATCTGTAATATCAGCATAAGTCTGATAAACATCTCCAGGTTGCATAGGTAAATAAACTTTTTTAGCATCTTTACCTATTTCTTTTTCTAATATTTCAATAAACTTACTAATTTTAACAGGATGATTATTACCTATATTATATATTTTATAAGAAACACCATTTTCATCTTTTAAAGGGACTTTATCTAATAGTTCAATTATTCCTTCTACAATATCATCAATATAAGTAAAATCACGATACATATCACCATTATTAAATACTTTTATCTCTTTATCATCTATAATATTTTTAGTAAAAGAAAAATAAGCCATATCAGGTCTACCATAAGGACCATAAACTGTAAAAAATCTTAAGCCGGTTACTTTTATATCGTATAAATTACTATAAGCATAAGCTAATAACTCATCACTTTTCTTAGTCGCTGCATATAAACTAACTGGTTGATCTACTTTATCATCAGTAGAATATGGTACTTTCTTATTTTTACCATAAACAGAACTAGATGATGCAAACAATAAATGCTTAACAGGATAATTTCTGCAACACTCTAATATATTGTAAAATCCTATAATATTAGAAACAATATAAGAATCTGGATGATCTATACTATATCTAACACCGGCTTGAGCAGCTAGATTAATTACTATATCAAAGTTGTTTTCCTTAAAAATATTTTCTAATTCTCCTTTATTAGATATATCTATCTTTCTGAAAGAAAAACTACTGTTTTTCTCTAATATTCTAAGACGTTCCTCTTTTAATTTAACATCATAATAATCATTAAGATTATCAATTGCCATAACTTCATAATTTAAATCTAATAATCGTTTAGTTAAATGAAAACCAATAAAACCGGCTCCGCCAGTTACTAATATTTTTTCCATAAACAAATCCTTCCTCAATAAATACTACACAAACAACTATATTTTACCACATTTTTATAAATTAAAAAATAACTTGTCTAAATTTTCACAAGTTATTATAGCAATTATACTATTCCAAAAACATTTTCCTAGTCACAAAATTAAATATCATAACTATAGATGTAGCGATTATTTTAGCAAGTAGATAATATATACTTAAGAAGTCTACACTAATCCACATAATTAAATCATTTAGTAAAAGTCCCATTACACTAAATACTATAAAAATGATAAATTGTTTCTTGGCATCTTTTTCTTTATTAACATCAAATACCCATTTAACACTTGCAATATAGTTATATATAACAGAAATACAAAATGACAAAGTATTAGAAATAAGTACTGGAAAATGACAAAATTCTCTAAATATATAAAGAAAAACAAAATCAATAACTGTCGCAATTCCACCGACGATAGCAAATTTAAAAATCTGAATAAGTAAATTTTCATGTTTTTTTGAAAGTTTTATATGAAACTTTTTTAACATATTTCTAACAAATTTATCCATAATCACTTACTATCCTCTTTTACATTATTATTAATCTCTGCTTTTACATAAAACTTATTTATAAACTTTGCAATAGCCTCTGGCCAAAATTTTTTTAGCATTTCTAAATCTTCTTTAGTCCTAGTATGTTCATTTATTATTTCAGTAGTAGTAGACTCTTCATGTATTCTATGACCCATGTATTTTTTTGGTATATAAATAAATCTACCTTTAAGCTTTGATAATTTCTCCCAAGCAAGCCAATCTATATCAGCTTTCATATCACTTTTAAACTTATCCTTAGGAACATTTTTAGTAACAAACGTAACTGCAGGACAACATATTGCACATCCAAATCTCAACGCTCCTCGTTTAAAGAATTTATATTTATTTAAAGCTTTAAATCGCAAAGGAAATAACAAGATTCTCTTAATTTTAAGATTTAAATTAGTCATTTCCTTAACTTCATTCTTTACTTCAAAATAATCAGTAAATATTATAATAGAATCTTTACACTTATCATAAGCATTAATAACTGATTCGGCATAATTATATTCATAAATATCATCTTGATGAGCGATAGTAACTAAATCTGCTTTAACACAATTAGAAGCGAAATCAAAATCATACCCTATTCCTTTAGATTCTTTATTCTTAATAACTTTTAATTTATATTTTTTTGCCATATTACTTATATAATCATTAGGAGTTGAAGTAGCAATTACAACATTTGTCTTAACACTCTGATTCAAAACTGATTTAATACAAGACTCTAATTTATCTGACTCTTTATAGGCCAAAACCACAAATACATGCTTCATAATATCACTTTTCTACACTACTCAAAAATCTAGTATATACTTCCTTTCCCAAAACTCTAATTAATTTTCATAAGATTATCTATAAAATTAACAACTTTCCCATCAATATATCTAACCACTTTAATTTTATATACAAGTTTAAAGATTAATCTTCTAACTATCTCAATTAATAAACAAGCAACAAATATAATGATAGCAACTATCAAAACCTTAAGAATAATTGCTTTACCAAAGATATCATTACCATCATAAATTCCCGTCCAGATATAAATACTATTTTTAACAGCTTCCGTTTCATGAATAATATAAACCCCTAAAACTAAAGAAGCGATATAATTAACAAATTTATTAGTAAATTTAAATGTTCCAAAAAGCATAAATAAACTAACAGATTGTATAATTACAAGTGGATTACTATAATAATATTTATGGTTTATCAGATTACTTCCTATTGAATTTAAAATATTACTATCAAGTCCAACTAAATATTGAGCAAAATAATATAACATAACATTAGCTATAAAAGAGAAAAGAAAAATATTAAAATATATCAGTTGTTTTTGATGTTTATTTAAGTTCTTCATAAATTCATTATTTAAATTATATTTTCTAACATATGCTCCAATAAAATAAAGTAAAATATAATGTGTAACAGTATATCCATTAGTATCATACATCAAACTATCAGAAAAAAATGGAAAAATAGAAAAGCATAACAATAATACTATAATCAATCTTTTCAAAGTTACCCTATCTGCACTAGATATAAATTTGTTTAAAAAAGGACTTAACATATAAACAATAATATAACACTGAATATACCATAAAGAACTAAAGTTATAAAATAGTATACTCTTTAAATATTCCACATTAGAATACTCTACAAGACCAGTTAAATAAAGAAAAGTATTAATAACAAAATTATAAAATGCTATTTCAAAAATTAAAGAAAGTAATTTCTTTAATTTAAATGTAGATTTACTTTGATAATACCCAGTTATAAGCATAAACACACTAACATGGAATATTGATAATAATAAAACACAGTTCATAAAAAAGCTAACAGAACCACTTGTCTTCAAATTAACTTCACCATGCATTATAACATGCCATAGTACAATAAAAAACATTGAAATTATTCGTAATAATTCATAATTTGACTCTCTTACTTTCATAATATTGCCCCCCCAAAATTTAATTTCAAGACAATATAAAGTCCGTTGCATCTTTAAGATTTCTTTTACTAACAAACTTTTTACTATCCTTATTTAGAAGTATACCACAAATTGGCGAATTCATGCAAATAGCAAGATCTCTTTCATTATCACCAATAGCAAAAGACTTATCTAAATCTATATTATATTCATCTATTGCCTGATAAAACAAACCTAATTTAGGCTTTCTACAATCACAACCATCTAAATCAGTATGAGGACAATAATAAACTTTAGTAATATTTACTCCCTTATCTTTTAGTTGTTTTAGCATATAGTTATTAAATTCATTATATTCATCTAATGTAAAATACCCTCTTCCAATACCAGATTGGTTAGTAATAATAATTAAAAGATAACCAGCTTCACTTAATCTTTTTAATGATGAAATAACACCTGGTAAAAACTTTAATTTATCTTTCTCATAAACATATCCAAAGTCATAATTAATAGTACCATCTCTATCTAAAAACACTGCTTTATTTTTTTTCATATACTTTTAAAATTCTTTCTATAATTTTAGTAGTAGATAAATTCTTTTTTAGTTCAATGAACTTTAATTCACCACCGTATGAATCTATAATTTTCTTCTCAGGTATCTCTTTACCTTTCCAATCATCACCTTTAACACAAATATCTGGTTGAATTATACTAATTAATCTTTCTGGAGTCTTATCATCCATTAAAACAACATAGTCTATAACTTCTAAAGAACAAAGCATTTTTATTCTATCTTTTTCAGATATTATAGGTCTTAAATCTCCTTTATTATCTTTAACAGATTTATCACTATTAACTGCAACTATTAATATATCTCCCATTTTTTTCGCTTGTTCAAATGATGAAATATGTCCTGCATGTAATAAATCAAAACAACCATTTGTAAAAACTATTTTTTTATCTTTTTGTTTTAATTCATCTGCAACGTTTTTAATAGTAGAAACATCTAATAATTTAAAATTAGTATCATCTAACTCTTTAGAAATTAATTCATCCATAGTCAAAGTACTAGTACCAAACTTAGAAATAACAACAGATGCTGCCAAATTAGCAAGTACACATGTCTCACTAATATCAAAATTAAGAGCCTGTAATATTCCTATTGTTGATATAACGGTATCTCCTGCTCCAGATACATCAATAACTTCTTTTGCTTTAGCAGGAAAATCTTTCTTAGTATCGTTTTCTATTAGACTTAAACCTTTTTCAGATCTAGTAACAATCAAATATTTTAAATTTAAAGCTTTAGCAAGTTTAACTCCTTCTTTAAGAATATCTTCTTCACTCTTAACAGGAACTTTCACTGCTTCCATAAACTCCTTCATGTTTGGTGTACATAAAGTAGCGCCCCTATATTTACTATAGTCATTACCTTTAGGATCAACTATAACAGGAATATTTTTTTTCTTAGCATTTTCAATAATTAAACTAGCATATTCTTTATTTATTGATCCCTTGGCATAATCAGAAATAATAATAGCATTAATATCTTCTAAAATATTTGCTATATTATCTTTTAAATAAAGATAATATGAACTAGGTAAATCTTTAACTTCTTCTTCATCAATACGCATAAACTGATGAGTCTTAGAAACAACTCTTATCTTTTGAATAGTTTTAATCTCTGGATATTGTTTAAAAAAAGTAGTATCAACACTTTTATCTAAAAAAGTATTATAAATAAAGTTACCTGCTTCATCATATCCAGTACAACCAAGAGCCCTAACTTTTGCCCCTAATGAAATTAAGTTATTTATAACATTTCCTGCTCCTCCAAGTTTAACTTGACTCTTTTCATAGTTAATAACAGGAACAGGAGCCTCAGGAGAAATTCTTTTAACACTACCAAAAATATATTTATCTACTATATAATCTCCAAATACTAAAATCTTAACATCCTTAACTTTTTCTAATTTTTCTATATCCATACATCTTTTCCTTTCTAAATATATTAATTATTTTCATCAAGTAATTTCTCAATCTTTTTAAAAGCATAATTAACTGTAATTTCATTAAGACATGGCCAAGTTTTATCATCTTTATTTAAATATGGACATCTATTATTACAATTTTTACAACTTTTATCTTTTACAATAACACATGGTCTTTTATATTTTTCTTTATTAGGAAAATCATATAAAGCATATCTATCATAAGTATAAGCACCTGCAATAAGAGCACAGTTCACTTCTTCAATAACCGCGATATGATAAGCACTTGTATCATTAGTAATAACTAACTTTGCTTTCTTAATTATATCTATATAATCATTTAAACTAGTCTTCAATACTAAGTTTAAATAAGGAATAGAAGTATCAAGTTGTTCTACTAACTCATTTATCGCTTCTAAATCAGTTTGTGTTCCAACTAATACTAATGTCATATTAGTCTTTTGATAAACTTTTTTTGCTAGTTCTGCAAAACGATTAATAGGCCATCTTTTAAGTCCAATACTAGCACTAGGAAAGATTATAAAATAATCTTTTGGAAGCTCTAACTTTGTAGGAGTTGTCTTTAGTTTCTGAAATCCTAATGGTATTTTATTCTCTTTACCTGCTAACTTATTAAAGAAAATATTATAATACTCAAGAAGTGAAACATCCTTCTTATCAAGTTCTATAATTCTATTATATATTTTCTTAATCTTTCTTCTACTAATATAAACTTTAGAATTATTATCTATATAACCAATCTTTTTATTACCAACAGCAATTCTTGTATACAAAACATTAGTAGTATATTCAAATATACCAACAGGATCAATTATAATATCATAATAATTTTCTCTAATAATCTTAAAATTTTTAATTCTTTCTTTCAAATTAACTGTAGCCTTATTACAATCTATAGCAATTATCTTATCAAAAATATCATCCTTATCATATAATTTATCTATACCCTTTTGACAGATAAGAGTAATATCATATTTATTTTTAGGATATATTTTTCTAAGATAGATAAGAGAACATCTAAAAATTACCCCATCACCAAACGCTAAATTATATATTATTAAGACTTTCTTTTTTTTGGAATGTTTATATTTAGGTTTTTTAATAAATAAAGATAATACTGCATCACTATAATACATCAAAGCTTTCATTTTTCTAAATAAAGAATATTTTTGGGTTAAATTAGTTAATTTACTAAATAAAGATGGAATATAAGTCTTATTGTTTTTCATAATAATCTTTTAAACTTCTTTCTACTATTTCACAAATAATATGTATTGACATAATATGATGCTCTTGAACTCTAGCAGTATCTTTATAGTTAAATACTAAACAAACATCACAGATTTCTTTCATAAGTCCCCCATCTTTACCTACTAACCCTAAAACAGTCATTCCTTTATTTTTAGCTTCCTTAATCGCTTCTATAATATTTTTAGAATTTCCACTAGTAGAAATACCAATAAAAACATCATTTTTATTTCCTAAAGCCCCTACTTGTCTTGAAAAAACTTTATCATAACCATAATCATTTGCAACAGCAGTTAAAATTGAAGTATCAGTTGTTAAAGCAATAGCAGGATAACCACTTCTTTCTAATACAAACCTTCCTACAATTTCTGCTGCAAAATGTTGTGCATCAGCAGCACTACCACCATTTCCTGCAATTAAAATCTTGCCATCATTTTCTAAAGAATTAATTATGATATTAGACATATCTATAATTTTATCTTCAAAGTCATTTTTAGATAGCGACTCTAAATTTTCTTTTTCCTCTTCTAATACTCTTCTTATTACTTCCTTCATTATCTATACCTCCATTAATATAATTTTTATAAAATAAATAAGAACTACAAAACTGTATAATCATAGAAATTGCATACGTAAGTGAAGCTCCCATTATAGAAAACTTATTTATAAGTAATACTGCTATTATAGTTGTTAAAATACAATTAGCAATATATATATATACTTGAATATAATTCTTTTTAATAATAGTTAAGCCAGATGATATAACAGCAATCAAAGCTACAAAAATAGAGCCAAATATAATTACTAATAATTCTATCTTATAAGCTGATAAATCTATTCCATAAACTAAGTTTAACAAAGGTATACCAATAATTGCAACTACAAATTCACAAGCTATACCCAAAATAAATATTATTGCTATTATTTTAAATATTGATTTATCATATTCTTTAAACTTTTTATCTTTATATAAATTAGTTAATGGAACAATATAAGGATTTAAAATATATTGAGCACATAAACTTAAAACAGTACCAGGCATTAAAATAATTCCATATACATTTTGAATGCTTGCACTATCAAATATATCTAATATATATTTTGAGGCATTAACTAAATATATATTTAAAAATGTAAAGATAAAAACAGGAAAACTTGTCTTTAATATTGCAAAAGCATTTTTTAATTTATATGATTTTTCTATGTATTTTTTTGTATTATGTAAATCATATATTAAAAATATTATTATATTCACTAAAACAATAGAAACACAAGAAATTATTAAATTCTTTGTAAAGTAATCAACTAATATAAATACTATAAGTCCAATCATACCTTTTACAAAGAGTGAAAAACCTGCTTTATATAAAAAGCCTTCTTTTTGTAAAATACCTAAAAATACATCTGCAAAAGCTTCTACTAAACGATATAAACATAATAATATTATTATAGTTGTTTTAAAATAATCATATCTAAATATTAACAATGAAATAATAGTTACTAATAACATCATAAAACAACTAAAAGCTCTACTACAGATATACTCTTTATTAGTATAATTATTAGAAGTATCGGAAACTTGATATGTTCTTGTATAGAAAATACCAATCATATAAAATAAACAGATTAGTGAATAAGCATAAGTAAAAACTCCACCACTTTCAGTACCATTTATTCTATTTACAACAATTAAAAAGAAAAAAGAATTAAATGAATTGATTGTTAAACCTAAAAGATTCCAAATAAAATCTTTATTTTTATTACTCTTCATTACATCACCTCATTTACTCTATTTTTTCTTTTCTAGTTCAGCTTTAATGATAGAAAGCTCTTGAATTAAAAGTGTAGTTTTCTTTTTTTGACCTGCCATCATAACAGTTAAGATAATTGTTACAAATATTAAGACTGTTATAAATATACATAACACCATATTAGATAAAAGTTCAAATCCTAACATTTTAGCTAAATTTTCCATTAAATCAGGAATAATTGAAGTTATAAAAATGATAATAACAGCAAAAAGCCATACTAATGCATATTTAACAGGAATTCTTCCTTTTCTTAATAATTGGAAGACAAAGAAAAATAAAACAAGAGCAAAAATAATAACGGTTATAATTAATTTATCATTCATTACTTATACCTCCTAGTACTAGCAACTATAATAGACAAACAAACATTAAGCATATAATAGGCATTTTTCCAAGCATGAATAGAAGAAACACCACCCTGTCTTTCATTCATATTAACACCTACTTCTTTTATTCTATAACCTCTTTTAACAAGTTCAACAGTTGTTATAGGCTCAGGATACTCTAATGGATAAGAAATAGCAAATAGATTAATTATTTCTTTATTACAGGCTCTAAACCCACTAGTAGTATCATAGACTTTAACTCTAGCAAACAAATGAATAAATGAAGAAATAATCCTAATACCAATTCTTCTACTAAAAGAAGTCTTAAAAGTACTAATATTATCAATAAAACGACTACCTATAACAAAATCTGCTTTATTTTTTAAAATTGGATCTATTAATTTAGACACATAGTTAATATCATGTTGTCCATCTCCATCAAACTGAATAGCTATATCATAATTATTATAAAAAGCATATTTATAACCTGTTTGAACCGCTCCTCCAATTCCCAAATTATGTATTAAATCAATATGAGGAATTTTTTCTTTATCTAAAATTTCTCCAGTCTTATCTTTAGAACCATCATTAATAACAATAACATCATAATTAGTTTTATTTTTTTTATTAAACTCTTTTATAGAATTATTTATCTTTAATATATTATCTTCTTCGTTATAAGCTGGAATAATTAATAAAATTTTAGTTTTATTCATTCTATCAACTCCAATTAATTACAATTTATTTTATAGATATACATATTTTCTTTAGAATAAATTTCTTTAATTTCTACCTTATCATTTGAAAGTTCATCTCTATCATCACTAGGAGTAAATAAGTAATCAATATTTATTTTACACATATCATCACTATTTAAGTTAAGAGCCAAATGATCTGCTGCAACTAACTTAATATTAGTTTTATCTTCTATAATATTAACAGATAAGGTTGAATATCTATTCCATCTCTTCTCATATTTACCTTTAGGATCAATCTTCTTCCATAAACTAAAATTAGGATAATAATTTGTTGAATTAAGTGTCTTCGCTCCATTTGCATGAACATAATTAGCCGTTTGAATAAACTCACTTACCCATAAACCATCAGGATCCTTTTTTACAATACTCTGAATTTCTTTGGCGATAGGCTTATCATAAACAGCATTTACAGTTCTTGATAATGGATGAACCAAAACTCCTGAACATAAAGACACTAATACAATAATAATACATAATATTTTCTTAGCTTTAATATCATTTCTAATAAATAGGTAAAAGATAATAAAATATAGCACTGCAATTACTAATAAAAGTGGAATTGAAATAAATGAACAATATTTTTTTACAAAATATAACACTGGTATTAAAACTATTAAAGCAAGTAATAAGTCTTTAATAACTGTTTTTTTATCTTCAATTTTTCTAGAATAATTAGCTATAATAACAATCATTAATATACAAGAAGTAAATCCAACAGCTGTAACTGTTCTAGCTGGTTTTGACATATATAAAAGTGTTATCTTTGCAAGAAAATCAGGTATTTCTACATAATTCCAAATACTTAAGAAAACAATAACAATCATTAATATAGGTATTAAAGAATCCTTCTTCCCTTTTTTTCTATTTTTAATAAAATAATATAATCCCATTATTAATGTAAGTGGATATAAACTTAAAAATTGAGCAGTCTCTGATGCATTTGTACTATTAACAAATGGCAATACAAAAGAAGCAGGATAATAAAATAACTTTTCTAAATCTTCTGCACCCGTTGAAAATCTTCCACCTGGATAAGCAGTGTTTGACATAAGCTCAATAACTTCACTAGCATTTAAAATAGTTGGAATAAGCATACTAGCAATGGTAATTAAAACTATTGGTACAAGTAATAAGAAATCTTTCCATTTGTACTTTCCTTTATTATCTATAAGTTGCCATATTACTATTCCTAGGAAGAAATATCCAAATGGAACCATCCAAGCAGGATAAAGAGACATTATATATAAGACTCCACAATACCCTATCAAAAGTGAAAATATAATCTTTTTTAAATAACTATTGGAATTTAAAAACTTATCAAAAAACACTATCGCAAGCATTCCATAAGCAAGAATATTAGTAAACTCCCACCACTGAACAGCAGCAGAAAATACAATTGCAATAGTTCCTACCAAAGATAAAAGTTTTTTCTTTTTAGTTACAAGCATTAAGAACTCAAAAGACGCAAAGAATAATAAGAAATATTCAAAAAACCAATAAAACGAAAAAGCATTATCTTCTGGTAAAAACAAGAATCCTAAACATCTTGGTGATAATAAAACAGATAATGATTTTGTAGGCAATTTAGGAAACAGTTCCACATTAGAACCTATTCCACCCATCATAGTTTTATTAATTGGTGATAATTCATTTAAAGGTGTTAATTGGGATAATACCATTAAACTAGATATATCCCATTCATCACTTCTTATTTCTCTAGTACGTCCAATAATTGTTTCTGAAGAACTAACATTTGAACCTGGTTCAATAATATCATTAAAAATAGATATAGATGATCCGTGAAAGCCCCCTAAAACAACTACTACAAAAAGAGAAATTCCAATTAAATATCTTTTTCTATAAATAAAATCCCACATTTTCTTTATATCGAAAATTAGATTAAATGATAAAAATAATAGTATTAATGTAAATATAACATATCTAATAATAGAAAATGATTCATCAACATAATAAAATTTTTCTACTAATAAAGGGAAAATAAAGGAAATAAGTATTAACCCTAATTTAAATAGTTTTGTATTTTTTATTGTAAAAAAATCATCTTTAAGCTCTATACAAAATTTCTTCATAAAACTCATCTATTCCTTTCTATGTCCTTTTATTTTCTAATGTTATTATATTTTCTATACTTCTTCAGCGAACCCTTTTTCTAGTTTTCTAAATACTGCAATTCCAATTAATAAAAGTACAATGCTAAAAATAAGTACTAAAAATAACAATCCCATATTAGGTAAAACTCCACTATATAATATATCTCTATATGAATTGATTATTGTTGTCATAGGATTTAAACTTAAAATCCAAGCTTTATCACCAAACAAACTACTTTCATATAAAATAGGAGTTGCATAAAATAGCATTTGTACAAAAAAGTTAATGATATATTCAGCATCTCTTATATACACATTAATTGCACTAGTAATAAAAATTATTCCTAACGATAAAATATACTGACATAAAATAACTAATGGTAATAATAAGATATACCATGAAAAACCAATTCCACTAAATAATAAAAATAGGAATATAATTGGAATAGAAATTAAGAAATTAACTAATCCACTTGTCGCTACAGAAATTGGTAAAATTTCTCTAGGAAAATAAACCTTTTTTATAATACCTGCATTACCTAATATAGTAAATGTTCCTTGTGATATTACAGTTGTAAAGAAGTTCCAAGGTAAAATTCCAATAACAATATATGTTACATAATGTTCAGGACCAGATCTTAAAATAAAAGGAAAAACAATCGCATAAACTAAAGTCATTAATAATGGATTTACAAATGACCATAAAACACCTAAGAAAGAACCTTTGTACTTTCCTCTAATCTCTTTTTTAATATTACTTTTAAGTAATTCTCTATATTGATATAAACTCTTGATCATCTTAATCACCCACAAACCTTCAAATATTCATCAATTATCTCGCCAGATGGACCATCCATTCTAATTTCTCCATCATAAATCCATACAGCTCTTTTACATAAATCTCTTATTGGACCTAAACTATGACTAACAATTACTATAGTTTTATCACTATCTCTTAATTCTCTTAGTTTAGCAAAACACTTATCTTGAAAATGTTGATCTCCTACTGCTAGAATCTCATCAATTAAAAGTATTTCTGCATCAACATTAATAGCAACAGAAAAAGCAAGTCTCATATACATACCAGAAGAATAAGTTCTAACAGGACTATCTATAAATTCTCCAAGTTCTGAAAACTCAATTATATCATCTACCCTTTTTTCTATTTCACTTTTTGTTAAGCCAAAAATAGAAGCATTGAAATAGATATTTTCTCTACCTGTAAAATCAGGATGAAACCCAGCCCCTAATTCTAGTAGTGATGTAAGTTTTCCGTTTACTGTAATTTTACCTTCAGTAGGATATATAATTTTTGTCATTAATTTTAATAATGTTGATTTACCACTACCATTAACTCCAATTAAAGCAACAGTCTCACCTTTTTTTATATCTAAGTTAATGTTCTTTAAAACAGTTCTCTCTTCACTTTTTTTCTTATTCCAGAATACTAGTCTTTCTTTTAAAGTACTAGGTTTATCATAATATAGTTTAAAACGCTTCGTAACATTTTCAACTTTTATAGCAATATTATCTTTCTTCCTCATATTATCACTCCTATACTCTATCTATCAAGTTAATAATTTTATAGCATATAGCTTTTAAAATATCTTTAATTCTTCTTTTAATTCTTCTTAATTTTCTCTTTGTAGGACCACCTGATGCTACTATATTAATATTTCCAAATAAAGTATCCGCCTTAGCTTTTACTTCATCACTTGCTTTAACTGGTTCTTTTTTATAAGACTCTTTAATATCTAATTTTTTTATCTCACTAGCACTAAACAAATTATTAACTGCTTCAACAAATTGCTCAAATCCTTTTTCAAGAGGTTTATCTTGCATATAGGAATTACCAATTTTAGACATTTTTTGAAGTTCTTTATTATTATCTATTAATTCTAATAAAGCTGTAGCAATCGCTTCAGGGTTTGGTTCTGCTAATTTAATACCACCTTCAGGAAAATCATATAAATTATTTTCTTTATATATTTCTACAACAGGAAGTCCTGCAGCCATCATTTCAAAAGGAATTCTTGAAGGATTAGAGGCACTAATACAAAATCCCACTTTACATTTATTATATAATTTATTACATTCATCAATAGGAATAATACCTAACCTTTCCGCTTCAAAATCAACTTGTTTTTTAGTATTAGAACCATATAAATATATTTTAATATCAGGTCTTAACTCTTTAACTAACTTTAAAGCTTTTAGTCCTATCTCATCACATCTTCTAGGCTTTTCTGGTTGAAAAATATAACAAATAGCATTTTCTTTCTTTATATTCTTATCAATATGATAAACAGATAAGTCCGCACAGAAATCAAAATACTGTGATGACAAACCAAATTCATTAATCATCTTATGAGAAAGCCATTTTCCAATAGTAATAGGAGCATATCCCAAACGATATGAATTTTCTGTTTTTATATAATTATCACCCATTGGTAAAAACCATGGTTCATAATCTTGAATAAAATAAGCTTTTTTAGGACAATTAAGATTCTTAGTAAAATCAATTGTCGTCCATCCTGTTGCAAATAATAAATCATATTCTTGTCTTAAAACAATACCAACATATGAATTAGCAGCACAGTATCCATAGTAATCATTAATTTTCTCCTCTAGAATCTCATCAGTTGTAATATAATCTTCTTCAACATAAATATCACATTCATAACCTGCTTTTATTAAGGCATTTACATTTTGAATAATAGTTCTGTGTCCTCCTGAACCTTTACCAGGATGAGGCATTACCCAAGCAACTCTTTTCTTTCTAACATCAGGAGAAACGTTTTGATCCATATAATGTCTTCTAATTCTTTGATGTTTATAAATAGGAAGAGGTAAATCATATTTCTTAGCAATATCATCTTGAATACTGCAAATTTCTTTATATTCAATATCATCTTTTACTTTTGTTGATACAGATTTACTATGTTTTCTAAAATAATTATATGGTTTATTGCTAAAAGCAATTTTTCCCTTCTCAAGAACTTTATAATATATATACCAATCCCCTGCCACTTTATAAGTAGCAGCAGTATCTAAGAACTTATCATAATCACCTTTTTTCCAAACAACACTAGAAACATTTAAAATCGTATTAGTTACACTTAAATAATTCTTTATTTCATCTGTTCCCTCATTTATATAAGGAAAATCCCATCTATCTGTATTGTAAATGTTATATAAGTCCTGCGAATTAGTATGAGTAATATAGTTATTCTCATCAATTCTAGCTGATTCAGTATATGAAAGAACAACTTCTTTATCGTCAAAAGCTTCCATAGCAGTTTCAAGGAATCTTGGATCTGCACTGTCATCCGCTTCTGCAATCCAAAAATAATCACCACTTATTTCATTAATTCCTTTTTTCCATTGTTTAAATACACAACCACTATTTTCTTTGTTTTCAATAAGTCTTACTTTAACATCTTTAATTGTTTTTATTTTTTCTTTTATTACTTCTACACTATCATCAGTTGATTTATCATCTAATATTATTAACTCATATATAGGATAAGTTTGTCTTAGAACAGAATCTATTCTCTCAACAATAAAGTCTTGATAATTATAATTTGGTATAATGACAGAGACTTTCTTTACATTATCTTCTATTTTGTCAAAATCATATTGATAAATATCTAATTTTTCTTTATTCATAAAGCACCACCTACACTATTTTAACATATAATCGTCATTTTTACTAAAGTTATCATTATAAAACATATCATGTTCAATATATTTTTGCCATTTTTCTTCAACTAAAGCCCATTCTTGCACAAATCTCTTTTGTTTCTCAGAAGTAGT
The DNA here is from genome assembly GCA_018712385.1 of Candidatus Onthousia excrementipullorum. Lineage (GTDB taxonomy): Bacteria > Bacillota_I > Bacilli_A > RF39 > UBA660 > Onthousia > Onthousia excrementipullorum. The sequence goes on from DVHC01000041.1 coordinate 24,738, forward strand.
ATCAAGTCCTCTTGACTTTGATTCATAATGATAAAGTAAAACATTTGGTAAAAATATATTATTATATCCTTTATCTAATAATTTTAAGTTAAAATCAACATCATTGAAAGCAACTTTTAACTTTTCTTCTAGCCCTTTAACTTCATTAAATTTCTCTTTAGAAACCATAAGACAGGCTGCAGTACAAGCACTAACATCATAAGGTATTTTTAATTCATACTGAGGAGAAATATAATTTTTACTCTTTCCATAATGTGCATGACCAGCTAAGCCACCTTTTCCCATAATAATACCTGCATGTTGAATTGTATCATCTGGAAATAATAACTTTGCACCAACAACACCAACATGATCTAAAGAAGCATAACCTAACATTAATTCTAACCAATTTGGTGTTATTATTTCTATATCATTATTTAAAAGTACAACATAATCTCCTTTAGCAAGTTTAACTGCTTCATTATTCAAATAGGAATAATTAAACTCACATTCTATTCTCTTATAACTGAAGTTTTTCTTTTTATTATATTTCTTTAAAAGTTCAAAAGTTTCTTTTTCTTCACTATTATTATCAATTACAATAATTTCATAATTAGAATAAGTAGATAAATCATAAATAGATTTTAGACACTTTTCTAAAATATCTGCATGATCTTTAGTTGGAATAATAATAGAAATTAACGGTTTTTTTTCTAAATTATATATAACTGTATTAGTTACTCCATCCATATTTTTTTCTACTTTAGCATTTATTTTATTTTCTTTAAAATATTTTTCTAATGTATTCTTTTCATTACATATTTCATTTCTATCATGATAAACTATTTCACTTATATGTTTTACTTTAACATCCATTTTTATTAAGCTTAAAAGAATATAATAACAATTCCATTCTTTTAATTTCATCTTCTTTAAAATATCAGTTTTTATAATAAAACAGTTGCCTATATAATTTACCCCTAAAAGTGTATCTCTAGACCAATCAGGTTTAAAAATTGGCTTTTCATATTTTTTATCTTTTATACTATCATTATCAAAATATATTAAATCATAATCATCATCTAAAATATCCTCTACTTTAGAGATTGCATTTAAATTAAACTCTACTTCTCCATCTATTAAGCATACATACTTATCTTTTATATCTTTAATTTTCTTTACAAAATTACTATCGCTAATAATGATATCAGCTTTTTTATCTTTATTACTTAAAGTTAAAATATTTAATTTACTATCTTTAGGCATTAAAGAGTATCTATTTTCGTACCAATCATTATATTCACTATTTATAGAAGGATCATATAATCTCTCTTTTTCCTTTTTACCAAAAAAGTCTTTAATATACTTTTTCATCATAGTAGGTGGTACTAAAAAGTGATATTCTCTCCATAAAAACTTAATACCTCTTTTTATTTTTCCTAATATTTTTCTAACTTTTTTTAATGTTTTAGAAATCTTACTATTATTAACTACTAAAAGTACAATCTCCTCATTCTTTGTTTCTAATATAACTTTAGCATTTTTAATAGGCTTAATAAATTCTATTTCTTCTTTAAAGCCATAGTTATTATCTTGAATCTTTTCATGAAAAAGTTTATTTATATCATATCTAGACTCATATTTTTTTACTTCTTTTATTTCTTCACCTGAGACTACTTTAATTTTATACTTATCAAAATGAGCCCAACCATTTATATATATTTTTTTACCATTTACTTTATACTCATCAATATTGTACTCCATATTTAATCCTTTCTACTAATCTTACATCATTTCGTATAACGAACCTAATTTTTCATTAATACTTAATTATATTCTATCATATAAAAACCATTTCTAAAATAGAAATGGCTTTATTAAATTAAAATTTTAGTACTTTTTATAAAAATAATTTAAATCTATTCCTGCACTAGATACTCCATAACTAGGTCCATCTCCACCACCATATTGCCATACCTGATATGGTCCTTGATAACCATTATAACCACGCCAATCTGCAACCCAAATATCAGCATTACCTAATTGACTCATATCCAAATTATTACTAAACCAATCAGTACTTGCATATATCATTGGTCTATAATTTCTAGCAGCTACTTCATCAATAAATCCTTTAACTGCTTCTGTTCTTTGAAGTTTAGTTAAAAAGTCTGCACGACCATCATGATTATTATTAGACCACTCTGTATCTATAGCAATTGGTAAAGAAATTCTTGTGTGATAATTACTATTCTCTAATAAATTTATAATAAAATCTGCTTCCTCAACACCTTCACTATAATTTATCGCTTGAGAAAATAAGTAAACACCACATTTTATTCCAGAAGAAAGACATCCATCAAGATTAGTATAAACATTATCATCATTAACTATTTTTCCTTCTGTATAACCCCTAATTCCCGCTCTTATATAAGCATAATCAATACCGGCACTACGCATATATGACCAATTAATATAGCCATTATGTTCAGATACATCTACACCAAAATATCTACCTTTAGATATAGAAATTCTTTTTTCATAACTATCTATAAGTTCATTCTTAAATGAATATAACTTTATAGTAATAGTATGCATACCTTCGCTATAATTTGCGATATCAAGAGTAGTTATAAAACCTGGAGTAGGATTTTCTAAAGCTGTTCCATAGTCTTTAACACTATCTATTACATCTTGTCTTTCTGTTCGTTCTACACTAAGTAAGTTATTATCTAAATATACTTCTAATCTAGAATTAGAGCACTCTGCCATTGCCCAACCTCTAATGGTAAAGTTTGATGAAAAGTTAGTACCAACTGGATCATCTAAATAAACCATACCATCATATTTTTTTATATAAAAGTTAGAACTAACACTTGTTGTTACATCAGAACTTTCACTAGACACATAAACTATTTTATAATTATGAAGTCCATCTTTCATTTCACTAGAATCTATTGTCATTTCATAACCAGGGTTTGGATTAGTAGAACTATCTCCATATCCATTAACTGAATTTAAAACATCATCTCTTTTTGTTCTTATTAAACTTATTGTATCTATCTTTTCATTATCAATATATATTTCAATAGATCCATCTCTATCTTCACTCATTATCCATCCTTTAATATCAATAGATGTTTTTTTAGTAGAATTGTTAACCGGACTTTCTATTTCTATTTTTGTATTATATTTTCTTAAGAAGAATTTAGTAGATACACTAGAAATAACTTCACCAGTTGTAGAAGCGATTGCCTCTATTTTTAAAGTATGATAACCTTCACTAAGATTCTCATAATTAATACTTCCTTTGTATCCTGGTTTACTATTAGTAGTTCTTCCTCCATATCCACTTATCGCACTAAGTACATCTTCTCTTACATATCTTGTTGGAGCATTTTGTTCAACATCATCTACATAAACTTTTACACTTGCACCACTATCTTCACTCATTACCCAACCTTGATATTCTATATTTTCTTTAAAGAAGCTTTGATTAATTGGTGAGTCTATTTCTATCTTAGTATCATATTTCTTTACATTTACTACTCTACTACATGTTGAAATTACATTACCACCAGATGATATTACTTTCATCTCTATATTATGTACACCATCAGTATATTTACTCATATCAAGAGTTGTTTTAAATCCTGGCTTACTATTAGTTGTTCTTCCTCCATATCCACTTATCGCACTAAGTACATCTTCTCTTGCATATCTTGTTGTTGTACTAACTTTAGAACCGTCTACATATATTTCTACACTCGCACCACTATCTTCACTCATTACCCAACCATCTATATCAAGAGTTGTTTTAACTGACTGATTTTGTACTGGTTTATCTATTTCTATCTTTGTACTTGGAGCACTGATTTTAAAAGTAGTACTCATTGTCTCAACAACTTCATTATTTACTTCAACCTCTACTTTAAAAGTATGACTACTACCTAATGGATAAGAACTTACATCAATACTTCCTTTAAATCCTGGCTTACTATTAGTAGTTCTTCCTCCATATCCACTTATCGCACTAAGTACATCTTCTCTTAGATATCTAGTTGGAGCATTTTGTTCAACATCATCTACATAAACTTTTACTTTTGCATCCTTAGACTCACTCATTACCCAACCTTGATAATTTAATTTACCATCTACTTGTTGAGTACTATAAGGAACATCTATATATATCTTAGTATCATATTTCTTTACATTTACTACTCTACTACATGCTGAAATTACATTACCACCAGATGATATTACTTTCATCTCTACATTATGTGCACCATCAGTATATTTACTCACATCAAGAGTTGTTTTAAATCCTGGCTTACTATTAGTTGTTCTTCCTCCATATCCACTTATCGCACTAAGTACATCTTCTCTTGCATATCTTGTTGTCGTACTAGCTTTAGAACCATCTACATATATTTCTACACTCGCACCACTATCTTCACTCATCACCCAACCCTCTATATCAAGAGTTGTTTTAACTGACTGGTTTTGTACTGGTTTATCTATTTCTATCTTAGTACTTGGAGTACCTATTTTAAAAGTAGTACTCATTGACTCTACAACTTCATTATTTACTAAAACATCAACTTTAAAAGTATGACTACTACC
>DVHC01000042.1 GCA_018712385.1 Candidatus Onthousia excrementipullorum
AGAATTACAAGATAAATACCATCAAAGATTAACTAGTAAAGGTTATGATTTAGAACGTGGTATTAAAGGTAGTGATGCGAAACATCAAAAGGTTAGAGATTTTAAAAAGACTACTAGATATTATGAGCAGAAAGTAGAGGTTTTAAACTCTAAAATAGATGAAGCTATGAAAGAATTTAATGAGAAACAAAAAACTACCAAAAATATTCCTTTTAATAAAACTCATGTTTTAGTAGAAAAAGAAACTTTTGATAGTATGAATAAAGTAATTAAAGAAACAAAAAAGGTAGTAGAGTTAGAGCCTAAAATTAGGAATTTATTTAATGAAGTAGATAGTTTTACTAAAAGTCATCAGAGTTTAGAAAAAGAAAATCAAAATATGAAAAGGGAGATTAAATCATTAACTACTAGAAATCAGAATCTTACCAAAGAGAATAATACTTTAAAATCCTATATTAAGACTATATTAGAGGCAATAAAGCACTTTTTTAGACATTTATTACAAATTGGTAATGAACCCACAAAAGAAGCCACTACAAGCGAAATAAAGGAATATTATGACAATAAAGATTTTGATAGTAACGATGTTTATGATATTTCTAAAGGTACTACTAAAGAAGATGAACTGTTTGGGTATGCTGATATACCTAGTTATTATAAAGCTAAAAAAGATAATGAAATAGATAAAGATGACCTTGAAATGACATTATAACTGTCTAATTCATAGTATCTATGGTATAATTATTTAAACAACAAATAATCAATGAACTAATTAAAGAACGATGAGATTATGAGTGTTAAATTCAAAATAATTATTGTAAAGTGAGTGTGTAATAATATGAGATGTGCAGTATGTGGAAGTACAAGAGTTGTAGTGGAAAGAAAAAAAGAAGGTTTTAGTCAAAAAAAAGGAATACTTGGTGGAATGTTATTTGGTACTACTGGTGCTATAGTTGGTGGAGCTAGTGGTAATGAAACTATATATTATCATTGTGGCGATTGTGGACATACATTAAATAAATGTATGCATCAATATGAGGAAATGGAATTAGATTTTGCTTTGAACACTCAAGATTCTGAAGATACATATTTTATTGATAGAGTTAATAGAATGAAAAATAAATATCCAAATGCTGGGTGGAATTTAGAAAAAATTAATCAAGCTAAAAAGAATAGCAGAGCTTCTAAATTATGTTGTGATGATGATGTAATGCTTGAATGTCAGAGTTTTATAAAATCTAATGGAAAAACATCAAGTGAAGAGCTAACTAAATATATGCAAGCATTAGGATATAAATCAGAAATAATTGAAGATATAGTTAGAAAAACAATGCGTGATGATAAATATAAATTAAAATTAAGTTTGGAAAATAATACATTATATTATGAATTTTATGATAGTAAAGAATTGATTGATAATAGAACATTAAACTCTCATAACTGGCTTATTTATTCAAAATTCACTCGTCCTGAAAGAGAAAAAAGAAGAGTGGCTGAAAATGAGAAATTGCAAACAATAATTTTAAATATAGTTAAGAATAATAATAAGCCTATGCATATTGTTGAATTAATGGAAGCTGATGAAAGAATTGCAATGTTATCGCCGCAAAAGATACAAGTTCTTTGTATTCAATTAATGGATAAAAAATTGTTAAAGCCCGAAGATATTATAGATAATGTTTATAATGGAATACCAAGAAGAAAAAATGAAACAATTACTAGCACTATTAACAAAACACCTAAAACTGATATTTCATTAGAAAATCAGAAACTATGTCAAGAAATATATAATGTCTTAAAAGAATATGGAAGTATGACCGTGCCTGAAATGATGCAGAAAAGCAAAATTTTAAGTAGTATAAGTCATTTTAAACTCCGAGCATTGTGTAGACGTGAAGAAAGAGATGGAAAATTAATTTGTTTAGATGAAAGAACAAGTAAATTTTCAATTGTTGAATAAGAATAAGAAATAATTAAAGACTATTAATTTTTATAAGAAAATTGTTTTGTGATTATCTTTAAAATAATGATATAATTAAATAAATAGAACTTTGAAAGAATTAAGAAGATGGTGGTATAAATATGAGTGTTTATATTTCAAGAGATAAATTAGATGACTATCGTCTAAATCTATTGTTAATTCATGATACATATACTAATAACAAGGAATTTATTGACAAAAAAGTAGATACATTTTTAAATAAGTTTAATAACTATAATGGACTAAAATCTAAAGTTAAAATTTCTAATTCCAATTTAGACAATTATGCCAGAATGTCAATTTCTTATAGTTTGTTTGAAACTGGAATCACTCAAATGTATCATTTATTTGAACAATTTTTGAAAATGTATTTTAATGTTGATTTGGAAAAAGATTATAAAAATGTAATTAAAATTGCTAATCAATACGATTATAATTTAACTGAAAATGAGTATCATAAACTAATGAATAAATATAGATTATTAAATAATGCTATAAAACATGGTGGAATTATCAATCTAGAAAAAGAATATCCTTCATTAGTTAATCAAACCTATAATGATAATGATTATGGAACAATTCTTGATAATAAACTCAATATTACAGAAGTTGAATTGGATGAATGTTGTAGTTGTTTATACAGTTTTGTTGATGAAATGAATACTTATTTTGAAGATATGGGTTATATTGAAATGGAGGATTAAAAATGGAATACTATAGTAAATGTAATATTTGTGGAAAAATAACTTGTTATACAGATAAAGATTTAAAAGATAATAATAAACAATCTTTAGTTGCAGGTTTAGCTGCGCTAAGTACTATTGGTAATGCTGTCGCAGGAACAAGATATGATATGTATGAAAGTAGTAAATTATCAAATAGAGCCACTAATAAAGTTGTAGATTATTCTAAATGCCCAAATTGTGGATCAAAAGATATAATTTTAGTTACTAAAAAATTTGCAGTTTTTTCTAATAAAGTTAATGGCAATTATACAATAAATGATTTATTAAAAGAAGCAAGCAATTTTTTAGATAAAAATGATTTTGAAAATGCTTTTTGCTTTGCTACTATGGTATTAAATGAAGATGATAGTAATTATACTGCATATTTAATTAGATTTTTATCATCTTACGGGATTAGCAACATAAAAGAATTAAACAAAATTAATGATGATTATTACAATAATCAACATTTTAAAAATTTATTAGAATATTCTAATGATAAACAGAAGGAATATTTATTAAGACAATATAATACTACTAAAAAAAATATAATAATATCCGATGCCGAACGGTTATTAAAAAGTAAAAGTAGTGAAGATCTAATTGATAAAATTGATTCTACTATGAAAAACATTAAAGAACATGATATAGAAGATAAGGAACTAGTTAATAAACTACAAGAAAAAAAGTTAGAAACAATTTATTCTATAGCTTGTGATAATTTAGAAGAAAAAACGATTTCAAGTGTTACTAAAGCAAAAGGTTTATTTGAAACAATAAATAAATATAAAGATTCATTAGAGAAAATAAATATATGTAATTCTACATTAACAGAATTAAAGAATAATTCTAGAAAAAAAATAATTATTTTTAGTATAATTGCATTAATATGTATATTAATTATAGTTGTATTTAATATTCTTAAAGAACCTATTCAATTTTCTAATGTTGAAAAACTTATTAATGAAAAGAATTATAAAGAAGCATATGATTATTTAATTGATATTAAAGATTCAGATAAAAAGAATAAATACCTTAATGAGATACTCCAACATGGAAGATATGTAATCAAAAGTGTAAAAGGAACTAATGAAGATACAACCATTAATTATGAATATGATGAAAAAGGAAACCCATCAAAAATAGTTGAAGAATTCACATTTGAGGATAGTAGTAAGTTTAAATATGAATATATATTTGATTACAATTATGTAGATAATAATGTTTCAAAACTTACAATCACTTTAAATAATTATAGAAGAGATATGAAAAATGTTTCTAGTTCTTCAAAAGATGAATATATTTTCTACAATGAAAAATTTGATTATGAATTTACAAACAATACTTCATTTGATAAGCCAGAATATAATGATTTAGTATTAATTAATTACATTTACATAAAAAATGTTAAGTCAATAAATCAAATATCGCAAACTGTTGATGGCGAAAGTATACTTACTGAGTTTAATGAGAATGGCATTGATAAAAATGCAAACATAAAAAATGTTAACAGTAATTCAATAGAATTCAAAAGTGATAGTTGGGATTGGTCACATGCTTTAGTAAAACTAACTTTTGATGAGAATGGATTAATAACTGAATGTAAAAATATTGAATACGACGAAGTGGATTATACTATTACAAGAAAATATAAAAATGGACTATTAGTAAATAAAGTCATAAATGATGATGAGGATATTTATGATTATGAATATGATTCACATAATAATTTTATTAGAATAGATAATTATAGTTTAATAGCACCAAATGATGTAAGAGATTTTGAATGGGAATGGATAAATTATTAAAAATAATAGATAATAAATTATTGTTAGCACATATTTTTACTTTAGATTATCTTAATTGATAATCTTTTTCTTAAGGAATAAAAAATGACATAAAATTTTATTTTACGTCATATTAACATTAAAAGAATGTTATATTTAACTTATTTTAAAAGGTCATCTATTGACACGTTTAATATAATAGATAATTTTAATATTTTTTCTAAAGGCATTTGTTTAGTACTATCGTTTTCGCTATCAAATCTTTTGTAATGATTGTGATTATAATTTAAAAGAGCAGATATATTTTCGGTAGAGTATGGATTTAATGTACTGTTTTTTTCATGCTCTTTAAATTGTTTATATCTTTCTAGACGGTATTTTTTAATATTTTTACATAACTTTTTATAAGTTTCGTCTTTAGAAATATTAGATATTTTTCTTTGTAATTCTTCAAAACTATTCAAAACCATTTTACACCTCGATATAATTATGACATTTATTAAAAAGCAAAATAGCCACATATCAACGCAATAAATTGATAATTAATAGGAAAAGTATGCTATAATTTAGATGGCACTAAAAAAGAATGTTATCCATTCTTCTTTTGTCTAGGTTTGCGATGATTATCAACTTTAGGTCTTTCGGTAAATAAGTCTTTAATATCGACACCTAGTGTATTA
>DVHC01000043.1 GCA_018712385.1 Candidatus Onthousia excrementipullorum
TTTTGCAACTAATTCATCAAATTCATTTGTAAATTCGTTAATATGCTTATCCTCTTCTTTTTTCATCTCTCTTATCCTCCTATAATTAGGATAACATATTATAATTTTACCTACAAAAATTTTTTACACCCCTTTGATAGCAATTTAATTGCTATTTTTTCTTTATAATGATATACTTATATCATGATTGAGGTGGGCCTTTATGAAAAATAAAATATTATTATTGGTATTCTTTTTAGTACTCATGTTAATTCCATCTAATGTTTTTGCAATGAGTAGTAAAGAAGCTGCTAATAAAATGAATGATTATATAAAAGATGCTCTTTTTAATAATGAATGGAAAATTACAAATAGTAAAAGCAACTCTTCTAACTATTATATAAAAATAAATTTTACTAATACTAGTGATAGTACTTTTAAAGAAGTTATAGATAATATACCTACAAAATTGTTTGATGGTAATTCTTTTAAAGTTAATGCTTATTTATTTGATTGCGGTAGTGGAAGTTGTACTAGTGAGGTTAGAAATACAAATTCACATATAACTTTTTATATGGCTAAGAAGTCATCAAGTGATATATATTTATATGCTAGTAGTGTTGCACCTAGTGTATATGAAAAAGTTATTGATGGCGAAGTATGGTATGAAATATATACTAATCAAAAAGGTATTGGTGGAGATGTGACAAAGTCTGGTAAAGGTACATTTTCTAATTCTCAAAAGCATGATGATACTAAAGTTGATAAAACAATGGGTTCTTTAGCTAATCCAAAGATAATAGGTGATATTGGTACTATTGCCCTTCCAGCTAAAAATTCATCTTTTTGGGAGGGAAAAACTGATCAATGCTATTACTTTAAAGTAGATTTTAGTGCATCTAGTTCTAATAATATGGCAAGATATGAATTATCTCCTGTTACTGATCAATCGTATCAGATAAATTATATAATAGATGGGGAAATAAAAGGTATTGCTTTTAGAGATGCAAAAGATACAAATATATATGGATTAAAAAAAGATAATTTGTATGGTGTTTGTTTGTATTCAACAGCTACGGAAAATAAGTTTTATGGTAAGAATATAACATTTACCTTTAAAGATACTGAAAATATTAATGTAAGCAGTTCTGATGCTGATTTGGCAAAGGAACAATTAGGAGAAGGTAGTGTAACTGAAGTTGATACTAATCCTTTCAATGATAATAGTACAGAATGGGAGAAAATAAATGGTACGATAAGTTCTAGTGACTTTAATAATCCAGCAATAGGTTGTGATTCTATATTTAGTAATGAAGAAGGAACAATAGGCTGGATGCTTAATATTATTTTGAATTATATAAAAATAATTGGACCCATACTAGTTGTATTACTTAGTGCTATTGATTTTATTAAAGCAGTAGTTGGTACTGATGAGAAGGCTATGAAAGAAGCTCAGTCTAAATTAGTAATTAGATTAGTTGCTGCATTGTGTTTATTCTTAGTTCCTACTTTAGTACAGTTACTACTATCATTTATTAATGCTACTGCTTGTACTATAGGATAATTCTGTAATTGCTATTTATATTTATCTTTGATACAATGATAAATAATGGTTAAAATGTAATTTATATGAAAGAGAAGTGAAAAAATATGTGGAGTAGTCCTGGTTTTGTATCACAATTTTTAAGAGGATTTTTTGCTATTCTTGATAGAATTGGATATTTCTTTTTAAGTGGAATATTTAATATATTTTTTACTATTGCTAATGCTCAATTTTTTCAGAGTGATGTAATAGATATATTTTATTCTAGGATACAATTGATATTGGGAGTTCTTATGATTTTTAGAATATCAATTTCACTTATTCAAATTATTATTAATCCTGATACTTTTAAGGATAAAGAGAAAGGTGCAGGATCTTTAATTAAGAGGATAGCAGTTATGCTTGTTATGCTTACATTAATTGCTCCTATTAATATTCCTGAAGATCAACTTGAGGGGCATCCTTTGAATCAGCAAATTAATACTAATGGTATTTTGTTTGGCTTTTTATATCAGTTTCAAAATAGTGTTGTACAAGATCAAGTTTTGGCAAAATTAATTCTTGGTTATAATGGTAGTAGTGATAGCCTTGAACTTAACGGAATGGATGCTACGGGTGATATTATTAGTGCTCAAATTGCTAAGGCTTTTATAACCCCGACGTTGAATAGTTCTGTTGATGCTGATAATGTAACGAGCGAACAATTAAAAGATAGCGATAATTTAGATGAGTATGTAGCTTGTCCTGACGTTGTTATTAATTATATTGATGATACTGTTTCAGCTTCAGGTGTACTTGATCATGTTAATGATATTTGTGGTAGTAATGGTGAGACATATGCATTTGAATATACTCCAGTTGGCGGATTAGTTGTTTCTATTGTGATGACTGTTATAGTAATTGGATTTACACTTGATATTGCTGTTCGTGCAATTAAACTTGCTATACTGAGGTTGATTGCCCCTGTTCCAATTATTTCTTATGTTAATCCTGGAGCGGATAAAAACGGACCTTTTGGTAATTGGGTTAAAACCTTAGCTTCGACATATTTAAGCTTATTTATTAGATTAATAATTATTTATTTCGGTGTTTATTTAATAATACTTTTAAAAGAAGGGACTTTAATCACTTGGGTTGGTACTTCAAATTTCTTTATTTCTACACTTGCTAATATATTTATTATAATTGGTATTTTAGTATTTATGAAAGATGCACCTAAGTTTTTTCAAGATATGTTAGGCATTAAAGGTGATGGTAAACTATTTAGTGGCATTGGTACTATGCTAGGTGCTGCTGCTTTAACTGGTGGCCTTGCAGGATCTATTGCTACTAACTATAGGTCTGCTCGTGATGAAGTTTTAGAAGATGGAGGTTCTAAACGAAAAGCTAGAGCTATGGGAGCTTTATCAGGTGTTGGTGGTGCTATTGGAGGACTTTTTGCTGGAGGTAAGGCTCTTGCTACAGCAGATAAAAAGCAGGCAGGTGCAGTATTTTCGGCAATGCAAAAAAGAAATGCTGTAAGGGCATCTGGTGCTAGTTTACCAAGACGTGCTATAACAGGTGCTTCAGCAATGTTTACTGGTCAGGCTCCTGGAGCTCATGAAGAACAGCTTTTAGAAGCATATAATAATGTTACTAAAGCGGCTAAGGCACATCAGAAAATGCTAGAAGACGAGGCTGTTAATGATGGTACTGTTGTAGGTACTGCTAGTAAGTTTGGAAATATTGGTGTTAGTGCGAGTGGAAGAGCAGTAGCTTTGTCTGGTAATTATAAAGATATTGTTAACCGTATAAATCAGGCAAGAGCAGAAGGAAAAAATGATCTTGTACTTGCAAATGGAGATATGTTTAGCCTTGATGACATAAATGAAAATGTTCTAGAAGATTTGAGAAAAGACCAAGCAAGAAATTATGCTGGTTCTGCAGCTGCTTTAGCTAATGCTAAAGTTCAGGGTACCGCAGAGGAACTTAAATATGCTGCTGATGCTGCTCAAATGAAGATTGACGTAAATAATTATGATAGTGTTAAGAATGAGGGTATTGGTACTTCTATGAATAATGCTCGTAAAATTAGTACAAGTACTAAGAGTGCTAGATATAGAGCAGCTGCTAGACATGTTGGTGCACCTCCACCAGGTGGTGGGAAACCTCCTCGTCATTAATTAATAAGGAGTGTGATAATAGATGAATGATAATTATTTGATACCTGCTAATACAAAGAGTGGACAACTTATTCTTGGTTATTTTAAACCTTTTGATTTGATATTGTTAGGAACTGGTGTTTTGATTACTTTGGTACTTTTAACAATGCTTCCTATGAATTATACATGGCAAGTAATTGTTGTAGTTGCCCCTGGACTACTATGTGCTTTCTTAGTTATTCCAGTTCCTAATTATCATAATATTTTAACTATAATTATAGAAGCTTATACCTTCTTTACAGGTAGAAGAAGATATATTTGGAAAGGTTGGTGTGTAAAAGATGTCAAAGATGTCCAAAACAACAAGTAGTCAGTATACTGAGGATTGGTTGCCTATTACTGGTATTCAGAATGGTTATATAATTTGTGAAGGTAAACAAAAAGTTACTGGAGTTAAAATTACTCCTCGTAATATCTTTATTCTTGATCAACAAGCCCAAGATAATGTCTTGATTAGTCTTAAGAACTTTTATAATATGATAGATTTTGAGTTTTGGTTAGTTGTTGCAGATAGACCTGTTGATATATCAGTTTATATGTCACAATTACAATTATTATATAACGATGCAGCTTCTCCTGCTATTCGTAAACTTATTTTACAAGATATAGATAAAGGTAATATGTTTATGAATAATAATATTGTTGATACTGAGTACTTTATTCTATTTAAAGATACTAGTGAAGATGTACTACAGAAACGTGTTAGAATGCTTATTAATGGTCTTGCAAGCTGTGGACTTAATGCGGCACAAGTAAGTAATGATGACCTTAGAATTATTATGGAAAACTTCTTAAATGGAGGAGTTAATACTGAATTTGGGACGGTGATGCCTGTATGAGTATAAGTTTAAAAAGTCAATTAGCTCCAAAAGGACTTCAATTTAATCCATCTGATTTTAATATTAGTGATAAGTATGCAACTATTTTGTCTGTTATATCTTATCCTAGATATATTTCTCCAGGTTATCTTTCTACACTTACATCTATGAGTGGTATTAAAATAGTTATTAAACATATTCCTGTACCATTTAGTACTATGTCTAAGATGATTAATAAACAAGTTGCAGATTTACGTGAGAAGTATCGTCAAGAACATGACCAAACTGCTAAAGAGAGAATTAGACAGGATGCAGAAAGTCTTGAATCTTTTGTTTCAATGCTTGCTTCTAGTCAGTCTCGTATCTTTGATTTTCAAATGCATATTATGATAAATGCTGATACTAGAGAAGATTTGGAGTTAAGAAAAGTTAATGTTAAAAACTATTTGGATGCTATGGAACTTAGAGCAGTATCTTTACGTTTTGAACAAGAGAAAGTCTTGAAAAGTATTTTACCTATATTTCCTAGTCAAGATATAGAAGAGAGAATTGGTACGCCAATTCCTACTCCAACAATCGCTGCTATGTATCCTTTTATCTTTGATAGTATTAAAGATCCAGGTCTATCAGTATTACTTGGTGTTGACTTTTCTGGAGGAGTTATTTTGTTTAATCAATTTCTTTATCAAATTAGAAAAGAAAATAATAGAAATAATGCTAATATGATTATACTTGGTACTTCTGGTTCTGGTAAAAGTACAGCGGCTAAACTTTTGTTACGTTCTCATATTAGAAATGGTTGTCAGATTGTTGCTATTGACCCTGAGAATGAGCTTGAAGAGATGACTAGAACCTTTGGAGGAGATACTATTGATATTGGTAAAGGTGGAGAGTATGGTCTTATTAATCCTTTAGAAGTTATTATTGATGCTGATGATGAAGAGATTTCTCAAGGATTAGGTTATACTGTTTTAACTCGTACTTTACAATCTCTTAGAGCTTTTATGAAGTATTATGATCCATCGATTGAAGAAGATGTCTTAAATATGTTTAGTGAGATTGTTCAAGATACGTATAAACGTTTTGGAATAGATTTTAATACTGATTTTTCTAAGTTTACTTCAGCTGATTATCCAACGTTCTCTGATGTATATGCTACTATTAGAGGTAGACTTATGGCTTTAACAGAACAAAGTCGTGAGAAAGATATTATTCAAAGATTAGAGCTTAAGATTAGACCTTTGATTAAAGAATTAAAATTTTATTTTGATGGTAAAACTACTATAACTGCAGATAGTGATTTTATGGTTTTCAATATAAAAGAGTTTATGAATTCTGATACTAATATTAGAAATGCTTTATTCTTTAATATCTTGAAATATGCTTGGGGACTTTGTCTTGATTCATCTGTTAATACAATACTTATGGTAGATGAAGCGCATGTATTACTTGGTACTAATAATGAACAGGGAGCTGACTTTCTTGCTCAAGTACAAAGACGTGCTCGTAAATATAATACTGGTACAATAATAATTACTCAACAACCTAGTGATTTTTCTAGTCCTGCTATTATTACACAAGGTAAGGCAATATTTGATAACTCATCATATTATCTAGTTATGGGACTTAGAAAACAAGCAGTGGAAGATTTGTCGTTATTAGTTGATTTAAATGAAAATGAGAAAGATAGTATTAAAAGATATTCTCAAGGTGAAGCATTGTTTGTTTGTGGTAATAGACGTATGCGTATTAATATAGTGGTTACACAAGAAGAATTAGAATCATTTGGAACTGCTGGAGGATTTTAGAGGAGGTATGTTTTATGAAAGGAGATAGAAATATTAGTAAAAGAAGTAAGAAGTATAGTAAAACTAGATTTCTATCTTCTTTTAAATTATCTTTTTCTAATTATGGGAAACTTGTTTTAATAGGGCTTGTTTTCTCTATTTTTCTTATAGGGGGAACATATTTATCTAAAAATAATACTTTAAATAATGCTAGTTATGTTGCAGTTACTAATGCTCAAGAAGAGTATTATGCTAGATTAGAGAAAGTCTATAATGAATATAAAGCTGATGATAAGGATTTTTCAGAATTAGTTATTACTTCTGCTTTTTCAATAATGCAATCAAATATACCTGATTTCACTTATGATGATATGTCAGAAGCTAGGATGAGGGAAGTTGCAGATTTAATGCTTGATGAAGTGGAACATGAAGATGGTACTTATACTTACACTGCTAAAGGTGAAGATGCTGTTAAAGAGAGTTTAGCTGATTATTTTAAAGGGATTGATTCTAGTTTAGAGGATGTTACTTGTACTAGGATGGCAAATGATGTTTATCAATATGTTGAAGATTATTTAGAGTTTATAGGTTCTAAGGAAGATGAGATGGGTGATAGATGTTTATCTACTGGTAATACTCAGGCATCTATTTTCCTTAATATGAGTACTGATGAATATATTGCTACTATGGGTCCTATTGCTCAAGCTGATTTCAGTAGAAATGATGTTTTTGCTTCTGTTACTCTTGCTCAATCTATAATAGAAAGTGGTTGGGGTAAATCTGGTTTAACTCAACAAGCGAATAATATGTTTGGTATTAAATGTAGTTCTAATTGGGATGGAGAATGTATAAACATGGAAACTGGTGAATATGGTTCTACTGGTTATTATACAACTGATTCTAATTTTAGAAAATACAATAGCATAGAAGATTCTGTTAATGATCATTCCTTGTTTTTAAAAGAAAATCCTAGGTATCCTAATGCAGGGGTATTTGATGCAACTACTTATCAGGAACAGATAAGAGCGATACATAGTGCTGGTTATGCTACTGATCCTAATTATTCTAGTACTATTATTAATACAATTGAAATGTATGATTTGGATAAATGGGATGTTCCTATTAATGTTAGTTCAGATCTTTGTTATACAGGGGAAGGACAATGGACTATAAGAACAATTGCTCCAAGTTCTTCTGATGTTGCTTTTACAAGAAAAAGTAGTAATAGAGGACAATGCGTTTGGTATGCTCAAGCTCGTGCTTATGAAGTTGCTTTAGAACTTGCTAGTAAGGGAACTATTACAGATGAGGAGGCAGCTAGTATTGGTGATAAATTATTCTCTATATATGGAGATGCAGGTGTATGGGTAAATGCTAGTTCTGGTACTTTTAGAACTAGTACTGATATAAATGATTTACAGGCTGGAGCGATTATATCTTGGACTAAAAGCGGTGGTTATGGCCATGTAGCTTTTATTGAAGAAGTAACTAGTGATAGTGTTACTATTACTGAAGGTTGGGCTACTAATACTAATAGTTGTCCTAATGATTGGAGTTGTATTAATTTTAGAAATAGAACTATGACTCTTGATGAGTTTTATAATAGCTTTGGTCCATATTACAGTGGTAGTTATGACTTTAGTGGATATATTTTTCCACTTGAGGGATAGGAGAATATTATGAAGAAATTTAAAATATTTGGTTTAATTTGTTGTATATTTCTGTTATCCGGTTGTAGTGCTGAATATAATTTGACTATTAATAATTCTACTATGGAAGAAGATATTAATGCTATTTTTGATAAGGCTACAGAAAGTGAACTTGCTAGTAGAATGGAAGGTATTAGAAGAACAGCATTTTATAATTATGATACTAGAGAAAATGAATATTATGATTTTACTAAAAGAGAAGATGATAGTAATATAATATTGAATTATAATTATCAATATACTGGAAATGATTTATATAAATCAGAAGCTGCTAGTATGTGTTATTATAAACGAATTGTAAATGTTACTGATGATATTATTACTATTAGTACTGATAATCAAGTAGCTTGTCTTTATAAAGATGGTGATAGAGAGATAGAAGATATTACTGTTAATATCAGAACTGATTTGACGGTTTTAGAAAATAATGCTGATAAAGTTAATAATGGGGTTTATACTTGGTATATAAATGATAAAAATTATACTAATAAACCTATTTATATAAAAATAGAAAAAGAAAGATATCAAGAGTCTTTCGTTTCACAAGTTATTTCAATTATTGTTATTGTTGTAATTGTTGTAATAATTGGAATTTTAATATTTTTTAAAGCACTTAGAAAACGTAGAAAAAATAATAAAATAAGTTAGATTATTTTGTATAGTAATTAGATTAAAGGGAGGTGGTAGAATGCCAGAAGAAGTAGAAAACTTAGAAGATGATAATAATGAAGTAAGTGGTCAATCTAATAATAATGCTCATGCTTCTTCTAGTTCACCTCTTAAAAATAATACTAGTAATGAAAATAACATAATTGATTTTAATAAATATAAGAGTAGAAAAAAAATAGGTAATAATGATAATGTTAGTAATTCTAGTACTCCTAGTAATAGTGTTAATATACCTAGACGTAGTATGGGGACTAATATAGTTAATAATGCTAAAAGACAGATTGCTAATAGAGCTTTATCTAGTGTTCCTGTTTTAGGTACTTTAAATAATCTTAATAACATTAGAAAAAGTGTTATGGCTAGAAGAAATGCTAGTCCTACTACTACTGGAGGTATTGTTAGTAATAATAGAACTGAAGGTGTTAGTGATGATGGTATTACTAATGATGTAACTAGTAATGATGAGAGTGTTGTATCTAATGAAGAGAATGAGTCTCGATCTTTAAATCCTTTACATTCTATTTTTGGTTCTAATAATAGATTTTCTTCTAAGTTTAAACTATTTGGAAGAATACCTATTTCAACAAAGATTTTTGTAGGATTTTTAGGATTTCTTGTTACCTTTTTATTTATCTTTTTAATTCCTATTACTGTTATTGGTTTCTTTAGTGGCTTTTGGGGACTTGATATGACTGAGACTTCTAGTGGAGGTAGTGGTAATACTTCTTATGGTGACTATTCATTATCTAGTGATGGTCATGAAATATTACATGAGAGTCTAGATACATTTTTAGAAAGTAAGGGTACTAGTTTAGAAGAGTTTAATAACTTAATAGCTAGTAATGTAGAAGAAGCAGGTTCTGGAACAAGAGCAGGTGTTGTAGCGGCTGCTGTTACTTTAATTGGTGAACTTGGTAATAATTATGGTGTTAAAATTCCATATTTTTGGGGTGGAGGCCATGGACATATTGCTACAGGGGCGGAAGCTAGTTGGGGTAGTGGTAGATGTTATACTTATGCTAATGGACAGGCTTATACTTATTGTGGACTTGACTGTTCTGGTTTTGTTACTTGGGCTATTAATAATGGAGGTTTTTCTATTCCAGTTCAATCTTCTAATACCTTTGTATATTTAGATGGGGCTGAGCGTGTTTCTTTAAGTAGTAGTGCTGTTTTACAAGCTGGTGATTTATTAGCGACAAGTGGACATATTATATTAATTGTTGGGGTTGATGATAATGGTTATATCTGTGCAGAAGCGGCTGGTAATGAGACAGGAGTATTGTTTTCTAGAAAATCTTTTGATGCTTCTGGTTACTATGGAATTGATATGAGTGGTTTCTATGGAGGATAGGCTATGAAAAAGAAAAGTTTGATGTTAATACTATTAATATTTATGATTAGTGGTTGTAGTGTAGAAGTTAATGTTGATATTAGTGATAATAAAATAAAAGAGAGTAATGATATTACAGTTTTAGAGAATGCTTTATATACTAAGGAGATTTTAAGAACATCATTTAGAGATTATATTCCTATATATGCTTCTGATTTAATAGTAGATACGATACCTGATCAACCTTTTTCTGATATTTTATATTATAATAAAAAGACTACTGATTTAGAGAATGGTTATAAATTTAATTATAGTTATGATTTTGATGTAGATAAGTATGGAGATGCTAGAACTATTAAAGATGGTTTTAGAGATTATAGTTATACTTATAGAAATGATGTTATATCATTATCGACTGATGATGAAGGATTAATTTATTTTGATGAGTATCCTCTTTTAGAAGAGGTAACAGTTAATATTAAGACTGATTATTTGGTAGAAGAAAATAATGCTGATAAAGTTAATGGTAATACTTATACTTGGGTCTTTAATAAAGATAGTAAGAAAAGTATTAAAATAGTAGTAGATACTAGTGAAAGTGGGAATAGAGTTTTAGGTATTATAAATGTTAGTACAGTTATTACTATTGGAATTGTAATAGGAATAGTACTTGTTATTTTAATTTTATTACTTATAAGAAATAGAAAGAATAATAAAATATAAATAAATTTTTGTTTTCAAAATGCAAAAATACTGGTATAATAAGCGTAGATTTTAATTGAGATTAAACAGAGGTGGATATTATGAAGTTAAAGTTTAGAGCTGATAAAGATGATGTAATGATATTTGTAGTCTTTGCAATCTTTTTACTTTATATAGTAGCGATAGGTGTTGTTAATTTACATTCTTTTGCTACAGAAGGATATTTTAGTGGACTTAATCCATTTCCTGCATTTGCACCTAGATTTTTATGGATTACTTTGATTGTTTATTTTGTGGCTTTAATAGGTATGCTTATTAGTGTTAAATCATACTTTTTTGAAATGGAAAAGGGCTTTGGTTTTACTAGTGAGAAAAAAGATAAAGGTTATTCTAGATGGGCTAAAGATAAAGAAATGAAAGCTGAAGAAGATATAGTTATGGTTACTCCACAACAAGAAGTTAGTGATGCTGCAGGGGTTCCTTTAATTTTAAATGAAAAAGAAGCTTGGGTTGATAATGGTGAATATCATACTTTAGTTATTGGTTCTACTGGTTCTGGTAAGACTCAGACTGTTATTAAGCCTACGGTTAAATTACTTGCTAAAGCAGGGGAGTCTATGATTATTACTGACCCTAAGGGTGAAATTTATGAGGCTACTGCTAATATGCTTAGGGATAAAGGTTATGACGTACAGATACTTAACTTCCGTGATCCTCAAAATGGTAGTAGTTGGAATCCATTATCACTTCCTTATAGGATGTATAAAAGTGGTAATCAAGATAAAGCGATTGAGTTACTTGATGACCTTGCTTTAAATATTTTATATGATGAATCTAGTAATAATAGTGACCCTTTCTGGGAAAAGACATCAGCTGATTACTTCTCTGGTGTTGCATTAGGACTTTTTGAAGATGCTAAAGAAGATGAGATTAATATTAATAGTATTAGTTTAATGACTACGGTTGGAGAAGAGAAGTTTGGGGGTAGTACTTATATTAAAGAATACTTCTCATTTAAAGATCCTGCTAGTGCTTCAGTTATTAATGCTTCTAGTACTATTAATGCTCCTACAGATACTAAGGGGTCAATTTTATCAGTATTTAGACAAAAGATTAAATTATTTGCATCTCGTGAGAACTTATCAGAAATGCTTAGTCATAGTGATATAGAACTTGCTGATATTGGTAGGAAGAAGACAGCCTTATTTATAGTTGTACAAGATGAAAAGAAAACATATCATTCTCTTGTTACAATCCTTTTGAAACAGTGTTATGAAACATTGATTGGGGTAGCCCAAGAAAATGGAGGAGAACTTCCTGTTAGAACTAACTTCTTACTAGATGAGTTTGCTAATATGCCACCTTTAAAAGATGTTACAACTATGATTACGGCAGCACGTTCAAGACATATAAGATTTACAATGATTATTCAAAACTATGCCCAGTTAAATCAAGTTTATGGTAAAGAAAATGCGGAGACTATTCGTGGTAACTGTGGTAACATTATATATCTAATTTCGGCAGAGCTTGCGGCTCTTGAAGAAATATCTAAGATGTGTGGGGAAGTTAAGTCTAAAGATGATGATAAGACGGCTTCAACTCCTTTAGTTACTGTATCTGATTTACAGAGAATGAAACAGTTTGAAGTTATTATTTTAAGGATGAGAATGCAACCTTTTAAGACTAAGTTTACTCCTGATTTTAAACTTGATTGGGGTAAGACTTATCCTAAAGCTACTTATCCAGAAAGAGAGAAACAACAAGTTCATACATTTGATATAAAGACTTTTGTTAAAGAGAAGAAGAAAGAAAAATTACTTGAGATGATGAATAGTAATAATGCAAATCCTAATGGTGGAAGTACACCTCCTGGATTTGTACCACCAAATCTTTTTGGAATTGGTGCAGGTAGTAATGCCAATGCTAATCCTATGAGTGGGGCTATGCCTAATCCTAATGGTATGCCTAGACCTAATAGTAATCCAATGCCATCTTTTATGAATCCTAGTATGGGAAATGAAAGTAATAATGCACCTAAGAAGCCTTCATTTGATGTAGATGAGTTAGTTAAAAAGATTGATGCCAAGATTGCGGAACTTGAAAAAGAAGAAGCGATGAATAAACAGAAACAACAACAGAAGTTAGAGGCGATGAAAGCTAAGGAACCTAAACCTGTTAAGGATGTTTCTCCTGTTAAAGAAGTTGTTAATAGTCCTATTCCTGAAGTTAGTGAAATGCCAAAATTTGAACAACCTAAAAAGGAAGTTAACTTAAGTTTAGATGATGACGATGATGATGACTTCTTTGATGATTTCTTTGATGAATAGAAAATTTAATTAATTAGTAGGCAAATTTTAAATTTTGCCTACTTTTTTTAAAATATTTAAATTTGTAGTTGACAAATCATTCTCTTATTAATATAATGTTAATAACAAGTTTAATTACTTGCTTATTTCTTAGCTTTTGATATTAATAAAAAGTTAATAAGAGGAGGGATAATTATGAAGGTTAAGAATTTTAAAGTCTATAATAAAGCTTTAATTGTTGTTGATATGGTTAATGGCTTTGTTAAGGAAGGAGTGTTACATGATGATAGTATCGCTAGAGTTATACCTAGACAGATAGAACTTATTAAAGAATATCATAATGAAGGAGAACTTGTTATCTTTATTCAAGATACTCATACTAAAGAATCTATAGAGCATAAGAGATTTCCTGATTATCACTGTCTTAAAGGTAGTGGAGAAGAGGAAGTAGTGGATGAGTTAAAACCTTTTACTACTTTAGATAATACTATATGTATACCTAAGAACTCTACAAGTTTTATGGAATCCCCTGTTTTTAGAGATGTGATGAAGGAAGCTTCTAATATAAAAGAGTTTGATATAGTAGGATGTTGTACTGATATTTGTGTATGTAATGGTTCTCTTGGCCTTGCTAATTATTTAGATGAACATAATAGAGATAGTGTTATTAGAGTGCATAAAGATGCTGTGGCAACCTTTGCAGAAGGTAATAGACAAAATTATGTAGATGCAGCTTACTTACTTATGGACCAACAAGGAATTCAGTTAGTTAAAAAAATTTAGAATTTGATATTAATGTTTTGATAAAAAGAAAGGAATGATTTAAATGAATGAAAGAAATTTAACTTTATTAACTGATTTGTATGAACTTACAATGATGAATGGATATTTTGATATGAAAAGAGATGAAAAAGTAGTATTTGATGTTTTTTATCGTAATAATCCATATGATGGGGGATATGCGATTGTGGCAGGGCTTGAACAAGTAATAGATTATATTAAAAATTTACACTTTGATAGGGAAGATATAGAGTATTTGAGGGAATTAGAACTTTTTGATGATAAGTTTTTAAAATATTTAGAAAACTTTAAATTCACGGGTAATATTTATGCAATTAAAGAAGGAACTGTGGTCTTTCCAATGGAACCTTTGTTAAAAGTAGAAGCTCCTATAATAGAGGCACAACTTGTAGAAACTGCTATTTTAAATATTATTAATCATCAAAGTTTAATTGCTACTAAAGCTTCTCGTGTATGTGAAGCGGCTAAAGGGGATGCTGTTATGGAGTTTGGTCTTAGAAGAGCGCAAGGTGCTGATGCTGGTATATATGGAGCGAGGGCGGCTGTTATTGGAGGATGTTCATCTACCAGTAATGTACTAGCAGGACAAAAATTTGATATACCAGTTGCAGGAACTCATGCTCACAGCTGGATTATGAGTTTTGATAATGAATATGAAGCTTTTAAGAAATATGCAGAACTATTTCCTAATAATGCAACCTTGCTAGTAGATACTTATGATACTTTAAACTTAGGTGTTCCTAATGCCATAAGAGTATTTAAAGAATTAAAAGATGAAGGTAGGATGCCTAAAAAATATGGAATAAGACTTGATAGTGGAGATTTAGCATATCTATCTAAAAAAGCTAGAATTATGTTAGATGAAGCCGGATTTCCTGATGCCACAATCTGTGCTTCTAATGACTTAGATGAATATCTAATAGAATCTTTAAAAGAACAAGGTGCTAAAATAAATCTTTGGGGAGTAGGTACTAGTTTGATTACTTCTAAAAATTGGTCTAGTTTTGGAGGAGTTTATAAACTTGCTGCCATTAAAAAAGGTGGGGAAGTTATTCCTAAGATTAAACTTAGTGAAGATAGAGTAAAAATTACTAATCCAGGAGATAAACAAGTATTTAGATTCTATGATAAAGAAACAGGTAAGATTAGAGGAGATATTATTGGCAATACATACGAAAAATATTATGAAGATAAGACAACTACAATGTTTGATCCTGTAGATACTTGGAAGAGAAAAGAGTTAGAGAAAGGTACTTATATTGTTAGAGAGTTGTTAGAGCCTATATTTATAAATGGTGAATGTGTCTATAAAAGTGATAGTGTTATGAATATTAGAGATTATTGTAGTAAAGAAAAATCAACTTTGAGTGATGAGAATAAAAGATTTGTTAATCCTCATCCTGTACATGTGGATTTAAGTTATGACTTATGGAATTTAAAAAATAAAATGATTGAAGAAGAAAAGAAATTAGTTAAAAAGTTGGGAGTAGATAATGCGTAAAGAGAAATTAGAAGAGTTAAATGATTATATAAAGGAATTAAAGACAATAAAAAGGACTTTAGTAGATAGTGAATATATTTATGATGAAAATAATAATCCTATTAAGCGAAAAGGTTTTCTAAATGTAGAAAAATATATGGTAGAACTTGCTAATGGGATGGTTGTTCCAAGAGAGAAGCTTGTTAAAGGTGGTAAAGATAAAAGTGCTGCAATTGTTATGCCAGTAACTAGAGATAATAATACAGTTTTAGTAGTACAATCTAGAAGTAGTACCAAAGAATCTGTTTGTGTGGAATTTCCTGCAGGTTATATTGAAGAGGGAGAGAGTCCTGAATATGGTGCAGAAAGAGAAGTTGTAGAAGAGACAGGATATGTTCCCAAAGAAATGATTTACTTAGATAAATTTTATCAGGACCAATCTTGTGGTGTATGTGCATATAATTATAGTTATTTGGCATTAGACTGTGAAAAAGTACAAGAACAAAATTTAGATGATAATGAAGCGATTAGATATTTTGAATGTAGTGTTGATGAAGTCGTAGAATTAATGGAACGAGGATATATTACAGATATTCAAACTAAATATACTTTTAATTTAGCAAGGACTTATGTATATAGTTTAAAAAAGGCGAAATAATAAAAAAGAAAGGGAGATTTAAAATGAAAGAATATGGGGTTGTTAGAGTAGGGGCAATTGTTAATAAGTTAGTACTTGCAAGTCCCGTGGATAATGCTAAAGAGATAGTTAGGATGATTAGGGAAGCTTATAAGAATAATATTTCTATTGTTACTACTCCTGAACTTGCTCTTACTGGTTATACTTGTGGGGATTTGTTTTTACAAGATGAATTGATTGAAGATGCTGAGAAAGCTTTAAGTATTATTTTGGAAGATACTAAAGATTTAGATATTATTTCTATAATAGGGATGCCTATAAGATGTAATAATCAGTTGTTAAACTGTGCAGTTGTTATAGAAAAAGGTAATATTTTGGGGATTGTTCCTAAGACTTATATACCTAATTATAGTGAGTTTTATGAGAAGAGATGGTTTACTTCTAGTGTTGATTTAAAGAATAGTGAAGTTAATCTATTAGATAGATTAGTACCTATTTCTACTAAGTTAATATTTAAAGATAAAAAATATAAGGAAGTATCTTTTGCAATTGAAATATGTGAAGACTTGTGGAGTGTTAATCCTCCTAGTAATAATCATGCTTTAAATGGGGCTTCTATTATCTTTAATCTATCTAGTAGTAATGAGATAGTTGGCAAAGATAGTTATAGAAGAAATTTGGTTTCTATAGAGTCTGCTAAAACAATATCAGGTTATATTTATGCAAGTAGTGGTATTATGGAATCTACTTCTGATTTAGTATTTGGAGGGGCTTCTTTAATCTATGAGAATGGTAAATTATTAAAGTCTAATAAACGTTTTGAGATAGAGAGTAATTTAATATATGCTGATATTGATGTTAAAAGATTAATTAATGAAAGATGTCGTAATAGTAGTTTTGCAGGAAGTCTATATGATGGCGATTATAAAGTGATAGATGTTAATGTTAGTGATAGGATAAAGAATCTTGATAGAACTTATAAGATGTATCCTTTTATACCGACAACTGATAAAGAGAAAAGGTTTGAAGAGATATTAGAAATACAAAGTAGTGCCCTTGCTAGACGTATAATTCACTTAAATAATACTAAATGTGTTATAGGTATGTCTGGAGGACTTGATTCTACTCTTGCTTTCTTAGTTATAGTTAGGGCTTTTCGTAAACTTGGACTTGATAATAAAAATATTATAGGAGTTACGATGCCAGGATTTGGTACTACAGATAGGACTTATTTAAATGCTATTAATTTGGTTAAAGAATATGGGGCGACTTTAAAAGAAGTTAGTATTAAAGAGGCAAGTTTACTTCATATGAGGGATATTGGGCTAGATGAGGATGATAGAAGTGTTACTTATGAAAATATCCAGGCAAGAGAAAGGACCCAAATACTTATGGATATTGCCAATATGGTAGGTGGTATTGTTATTGGAACAGGTGATTTATCAGAACTTGCCCTTGGATGGTGTACTTATAATGGAGACCATATGAGTATGTATTCAGTTAATTCATCTATTCCTAAGACTTTAGTAAGACATTTAGTAGGTTATGTTAAAGATAATAGCAGTGATGAGAGAAAGAAGATATTAACAGATATTTTAGATACTCCTATATCTCCAGAGTTATTACCTCCTGATGAAGCGGGTAATATCTTACAGAAGACAGAGTCTAGTATTGGTCCTTATGTCTTACATGATTTCTTCTTATATCATTTACTAAGATATGGAGCATCTTTTAAGAAAATATATTTTCTTGCCAAAGTAACTTTTAAAGATAGTTTTGAAAGTGATGAAATTAAAAAGTGGTTAAAAGTCTTTGTTAAGCGTTTTTATACACAACAATTTAAAAGAAATGCTGTTCCTGATGGTGTTAAAGTAGGTACTATTAGTTTATCTCCTAGAGGGGATTTAAGAATGCCTAGTGAAGCTAGTTATGAGAGAATATTAGAAGAGTTAGATAAAATGTAGAAATTAGTTGACAATTCTTTATCTTATTAATATAATGTTAATAACAGAAATAATTCTGCAATTAATTTTAAGTTTTCTTATTAATAAAATATTAATAAGAAAGAGGAGGTAGTTATGAATGTGCGACAGTAAGCACTAATTATATAGTTGGAGATTAACCAACCTAGTAAACCAGGTCAGGAACTAGTACTAGTCTATGGAGCCAAAATCGTGAGATTAGGTTTAAGCGTTAGAACTAGGAGATATGAGAGGAATAGATACGACACTATCCAGAGAAGATATTCTCTGCTATTGAGCCTCGTTAATACGATAAATGAAAGCCTATGTTCTATTCATAACAGTAGGCAGTAATACACAAACGCTAATGACAAGGATGTGTAGGTTTCATCGGGGTCTAAGGGTATTTCGAGCAAATCATAATATAATTAGTGTACCTGTGAGGTCTTGTGAGTTCCAAAGCGTTGACGGTTTAGAACACCAACGATAAAGGTTTAATACAAACTGGCAGTGAGGTCTTAAAGATGAGTAAAATCAGAGGTCTGTAAATGACTCACAAGAAGTCGGACTAGTTCATAGTAGTGAAGATATAACGTGGTAGGTTAAGGAGCGAAGGGACTAGCATGTAATCGTTTCTGAATAAGAAACAAATACACATAAGAAAGGTGAAGAAATTATGGAAAATGATTATTCAGAAATAAGAAGACAGTTAATAAAATACAAAAATGTTCAAAGTCTAATGCAATACATTAACGAAGATACTTTCATGGCTAAGCATAAGGCTCTTAATGGAAATAAAGCAGTAGGAGTTGATAAAGTAACAAAGAGTATATTCGATATGAATGCAGAAGAAAACATAAGAAAACTATATGATGATATGAAGAAGTATAGATATAAGCCATATCCATCAAGGAGAGTTTATATACCAAAAGCTAATGGTGATAAAAGGCCGTTAGGGATACCTAGTTATCAAGATAAAATAGTAGAAGGAGTAATGGCAGATATATTGAATGAAATATATGAGTATATCTTCTTATCCTGTTCTTATGGATTTAGACCAAATAGAGACTGTCATCAAGCAATAAATGCACTTGATAAAATAATCATGAAGAAGAAAACAAATTATATAGTTGATGCAGATATAAAAGGTTTCTTTAATAATGTTAATCATGAGTGGTTAATAAAATTCTTAGAACATACAATAAAGGACAAAAACTTTATAAGGTATATAAAGAGGTTTCTTAAGGCTGGAATTATAGAAAATAATAATTATTATGATACAGAAAAAGGAACACCTCAAGGAGGACTTATATCACCAATACTCGCAAATGTTTATTTACATTATGTATTAGACTTATGGTTTGAACTATATGTTAAAACTAAATGTAAAGGTGAAGCTCATTTAGTAAGATACGCAGATGACTTTGTCGCATGTTTTGAAAACGAGGAGGAAGCAAAGTGGTTTTACAAAGAGTTAATAGAACGTCTTGCAAAGTTTGATTTAGAAATAGAAACTAGTAAAACCAGAATATTTCCCTTTGGAAGAAACTCTAAAACAAAAGACAATTTTGATTTCCTAGGTTTTAATATTTACAATAGCAAATCTAGAAAAGGTTACTATATGGTGGGATATAAAACAAGTGAAAAGAAATCAAAACAAAAGAAACAAAAGATAAAAGAGCATATAAAAGTAAACAGAGATACTAAGCCTAAAGATTTAGTTAAACAATTAAATAAAATATTAACTGGATACTATAACTATTATGGAATAAGTTTTAATTTCAATTGGTTAGTAGAAATATATAATTATACATTACTACAATTGAAGAAATGGCTAAGTAGAAGAAGCCAAAGAGGTAAAATGACATGGGAAAAGTATATGGCAATAATAAGATACAATCCTTTGGTAAAACCTAGAATAACCTATAAGTTATGGTAAATTTCAAAGATTATGTGAAGAGCCGTATGCGGGAAAGCTGCACGTACGGTTCCGTGAGGGGCGATAGTTTTACTTTCAACCTCACAAATAAAAGAAAAGAGGTAAAGAAATGAAAGAAAATGGAGGTCGTCTACTCGACAATTTAAAGTTGATAGTACTAGAGAATATTAAAGAGTTAGGAGAAAAAGTTAATAGTGATTTAAAGTTGATTAGAGGAGAAAAAACTAATTATATGATAACTGTTAAGGAAGATAGATTTTCTAATGGTGAAGGTAAAGTAAAAATAGAAGATACGGTTAGAGATAAAGATATTTATATTATCTCTGATGTTGGTAATTATGATACTACTTACAATATGCGAGGGATTGTTCATCATATGGGTCCAGATGAACATTTTCAGGATATAAAAAGAACAATACTGGCTTTATCTGGTTATCAAGAAAAGATTACTTTAATAATGCCTTTGTTGTATCAAGCAAGACAACATAAAAGAAAAGGAAGAGAATCACTTGACTGTGCCCTTGCTCTGCAAGAATTAGAACATTTAGGAGTTAATCATATAATTACTTTTGATGCCCATGATCCTAATGTCTCTAATGCTATTCCAAATCTTCCTTTTGAAAACTTTTATCCTACAAATACTATTTTAGAAGATTTGTTACAGAATGAAGATTTAAAAGATATTTTAGTCATAAGTCCTGATATGGGAGCGATGGAGAGAGCAAGGTACTATGCAGAACTTTTAGATAGTGATGTGGGAGTTTTTTATAAAAGACGTGATTTATCTCGTGTTGTTAATGGTAAAAATCCAATAATTGAACATACTTATATGGGGAGTGATGTTAAAGATAAAGATGTTTTAGTAGTAGATGATATGATTGCATCCGGCTCATCTATGTTGGAAGTAGGGAAAATGTTAAAAGAAAAAGGAGCTAGGAAAGTATATTTTATTGCAACTTTCGCCTTATTTACAGAAGGAATAGAGGCTTTTGATAAAGCATATTTAGATGATACTTTTGATAAACTTTATACTACTAATCTTTCTTATATACCAAAAGATTTTAAAGATAAGCCTTGGTTTCATACAGTAGACTGCTCAATGAATATTGCGAAAATAATTAATGCTTTACATAATAAAGAATCTCTAACTCCTTTATTAAATGGTAAAGAAAAAATATTAAAGTTAAGAGGTGAGAAAACTTTATGAAAATAGGAATCTTTGGGGGGAGTTTTAATCCTCCCCATAAAATGCATAAGGAAATTGCTATAGAACTTATAAAAAAAGATTATGTAGATAAAGTTATCTTTGTACCAACTGGTAGTAAATATAAATATAAAAATAATCTTTTAAGTGATAAAGTAAGATTTGAGATGCTTAAATTAATGTGTAATGATAATAATTTAGAAGTCAGTGATTATGAATTAAAAGATCATGTTGTCTATACTTATGAGACTCTAAATCACTTCAAAAATAAATATAAAGATGATGAGATATATTTTATATGTGGTAGTGATAATTTAAGTTATATAGATAAGTGGAAGAGGGGCGAAGATATTTTATCTAATAATAAATTATTAGTTATTAAAAGAAATACTGATGATATAAATGCTTTATTAGATAAATATAAAGACTATAAAGATAATATTATTGTTACAGATATAAAAGAAAATGAAATATCTTCTACTAAAATTAGAGAAATGATATATAATAATAAAAGAGTGGGAAATTATTTAGATAAAAGTGTTGATTTATATATTAGAGATAATAATTTATATAAGGGAGGAATTTAAGTGAACTTTAAAGAGATTATTCATATTTTACAATTAGGACAAAAAACTATTGCCACAATGGAAAGCTGTACTGGTGGTGGAGTAGTTAATGCTATTACTAATTGTGAGGGTGCAAGTGAAATATTGAAATTTAGTGCGGTAACTTACTCTAATGAATATAAAGTTAAGATGGGAGTTCCTAAAGATGTAATAGATAAATATACTGTCTATAGCATGGAAACAGCAATAGAGATGAGTAAAGCGATTAGTGCTTTTGCAGATAGTAATTATGGTATAGGAATAACTGGTAAGCTTAATAGAAGTGATCCTAATAATCCATGTGGTGATGATAATACTGTTTATATATGTATTTATGATAGAGATAATAATAAATTTTATAAAGAAAAGATGACTGTTAATAAAGAAAGTCGTGCCTTAAATAAAGAGCATATTATAGATAAGATTATAACAATGTTACTAGATATAATTAAGTAACATTTTTCTTAAAATTATGTTATAATCAAATTATGAAAAAGAGGTGTAGTATGGAAAAAGTTTATAAGAGTGAAGAAGAGTTTTTAAAAGATTATAATGCTAAAGACTTTGAGCAGTTATCAATGACTGCTGATATCCTTTTAATTAGTGTATCTAGTGAAGAAGTTAATAACTATCGTAAAAATAGTAAGAAGATGATGAGTATCCTTTTAGTTAAAAGAAGTGACTATCCTTTTAAAGGTAAATGGTGCCTACCTGGAGGATTTTTAGATCCTAAGACGGAAACTTTAGAAGAGTGTGCAAAAAGAGTATTAAAAAGAGAAACTAATCTATCTAATATCTATTTAGAACAGTTATATACTTATGATGCTCTTGATAGAGATCCTAGAACAAGAGTAGTATCAACGGCTTTTATCGCTTTAGTAGATAAAAATAGATTAACAGAAATGATTAATCCTAATGCTTGTTGGTTTGATGTTATGTTAATAGAAGAAAAAGATAATATTGTAGATATTTCTTTAACTAATGGAGTAGAGAATATTAATCTATCAATTAAAAAGACTTTAAGAGAAAAGACAACTGATAGATATAGTTTTAAAGCGAGAAAAAATGTATTGGCTTTTGACCACGATATAGTCGTATTAGCAGGATTAGAACGTTTAAAAAATAAATTAAATTATACTGATATTGTCTTTAATATGATGCCTGAATACTTTACATTAGGAGAGTTACAACAAGTTTATGAAGTAATACTTAATAAGAAGTTATTAGATCCAGCTTTTAGAAGAATTATTAAAGATAAAGTAGTTAAGACTAATAAAATGAGAACTGGAGAAGGACATAGACCATCAGTATTATTTAAGTATAGGAAGAAAAATGATTAAGATAAGTAGAATAAGATTATTTGTTAATAATAACTTAAAGTCTAGGAAAATTGCCGATATTGTTAAATCTAAATTAAAAGATAATGGCTTTAAAATAGTTACTAAAAACTATGATTTAGGAATAGCGATTGGGGGAGATGGAGCATTTCTAAGGATGGTTAAAGAGAGTTCTTTTGATAGTAAATGTTACTATATTGGAATAAATACAGGTACTCTTGGTTTTGCCCAGGAAATAAGTTTTGATGAGATAGATACTTTTATTAAGAAACTTACTTTAGGAGAGTTAAAATGTGATAAAATTGGGATTGGAGAAATAGAAGTAGAAACTAAAGATGGGACTTTTAAACATTTTACTTTAAATGAGTTGGTGTTAAGAGAACAAGAACTTAATACTTCTAAGTTTAAAGTCTTAATAAATGATGAACTATTAGAAAACTATGTAGGGGATGGCTTGTTAGTATCAACATCATTTGGTTCTACGGCTTATAATCTTAGTTTTGGAGGTTCCATTGTCTATAATACTTTTCATACTTTACAACTTACACCTATCGCTCCATTAAACTCTAAAAGTTATAGAAGTCTTTTAAATTCTTTAATAGTTCCTGCTGATAAGATAATATCTATAAGACCAGAAGTAGTTAGTAAAAATGTTCTTATTAGTATAGATGGAGATAATTATAGATATAATGATGTTATTAGAGTAGATACTTATATAAAAGATAAAGAGATTAAAGTACTTAGAATGAATGATTATGATATGATTAAAAAGATTAATGAGAAGTTTTTAAAATAATTATATTAGAGATATTTATGTATCTTAACAATATAATTATTTTTTTTAGTTTGTTTCACTTTACCAATATATTTAAATTTACCATACTTTCTAATACTAAAGATATCTTCTTCTTTTAAGAGATATGAGGGATTAGTTAATACTTCATAGTTTAAAATAACTTCTTTATTCTTAAATTTGTCTTTTACTTTATTTCTAGAAGTGTTAGTAATTTTAGATACTATAGTATCAATTCTTTCACTTTTAGTAGTTAGTTCTAATTCTTTAAACTTTCTTTTATAATCTTTTAGACTGTTGATATCTATTTCTTCTAGTTCAATGTAGATGTTCTTAATCTTATTGAAGTTAGTTAAAAAATAATCTTTCATAGACTCTAATAAATAAAAGTAATAGTTATTATCATTTATTATAATATCACCAAATAGTTCTTTGTCTATATTTAAAGAAAAGATACTACCTAAAATATCTTGATGTCTAAGAAAGTCTTTAGTTATTATTTTAAATAATACTACTTTAGGTAATTTATCTTTATAAAGTATTACTTTTTCCGCTTCTATAAACGGCTTAAAGATATTAAACTCATCTTTTTTGCAGCGTTTTTTTACTTCTTTAACTTCATTTGGTTCTAAAAAGAAAGTGGGTTCACCTCTATTTAATCTATCTATATTTTTCTTATATAATAGGAAAGTTATCCTAAAAAACCGAAAAAATGTATTGACGAACGTATATTTTATATAGTACACTTAAGTTACTAAAGGAGGGTTCATCATCTGAAAATATATAAAGCATATAAATTTAGGTTATATCCAACAGATGAACAAAGAACATTAATACATAAGACTTTTGGATGTAGTCGTTTTGTTTATAATTATTATCTAAATTATCAAAAAGAAAATGGAGTACAGAAATCATTTGATTTATGTAAAGATTTAAAAGAATTAGAAAAAAGCCGCGAATATCTTAAAGAAGTAGATTCATGTGCCTTAAGATGCTCTATATTTGATTTAGAAGATGGTTTTAATAACTTCTTTGCTAAGAGAAGTGGATATCCTAAGTTTAAGAGTAAGTTTTCAAGACAATCTTATAGAACTAGTTGTATAAGAAGCAGATATAAAGATAAAGAATATAGTACTATAGAAGTAGATTTATTAACTAGAAATATAAAATTACCTAAACTAGGTAAAGTAAAAATAAGAGGATATAGAAATAAAGATAAAATAGATGGTAAAATATTAAATGCAACTATATCAAGAGAGTCTACAAATAAATACTATGTAAGTGTAGTTGTAGTAGAAGATATCTTAATAGAGAAAGTAACACCTACTACTATAGTAGGAATAGACTTAGGTATTAAGGATTTAGTTGTAACAAGTGATGGTATTAAATATGGTAATGAGAAAATATTAATGAAATATGAAAAGAGATTAAAAAGATTACAAAGAAAGTTATCAAGACAAGTTAAAGGAAGTAAGAATTATTTAAAGACAAAGGAGAAGATAGCAAGGTTATATGCTAAAATAAAGAATTATAGAAAACATTATTTAAACGACATTGCTAATGAGATAGTTAATGAACATGACATTATAGTAACAGAGAGTCTATTGGTAAAAAATATGTTTAAAGACAAGAGAAAAGCATTTAATAAAAGTCTATCAGATGCTGCTGTTAGTACATTACGGTCTTTAATAGAATGGAAATGTAAGATAAAAGGAAAGATTTATTATAAGATAAATACTTATTATCCAAGTAGTCAGATATGTAGTCATTGTGGCTATAAGAATAGTAAGTTAAAAGCTTTAAGTATAAGAGAATATGATTGCCCTAAATGTGGTTTACATAATGATAGAGATATAAATGCGAGTTTAAACATATTATTTGAAGGATTAAAGTTACACTATAATTTAGAGAGTTTAGTTTAGATAAAAGTTTTAGATAGACAAAAGTTTTAGATAGACAAAATAATGGTTTAATAGTAAAATCAAATTAGTACGGTAGCGACTATCGGAATTTAAGCCTATGGAGAATAGGGGTTACTCTATCTATGAAGTAGGAATCCTTGGAGGTAACGACAAGGTAAAAACAAACTTGTTTGTTTTATTTGTTCATGTTGTACATAGTATCCCTTCTTAATTGTTTATTATTTTATCATATATTTCATTTTTTGAAAATTTAGTGTAAAATAAAGTTGTAAAGGTAGTGATAGTATGTATGATGTAATAGTAGTAGGAGCAGGTCCAGCAGGACTTTTCGCATCCCTTAACCTTGCTCGTAATAGTAAGTTAAAAGTACTACTTGTAGATGAAGGCAAGTTTAGTGAAAAACGTGTTTGTCCTATGAACTCTAAAGGAACAGCTTGTGTTAACTGTAATCCTTGTAATATTTTATCAGGATATGGAGGAGCGGGGACTTTCTCTGATGGGAAACTTAACTTTATTCCTAAATTAGGTAAAACAGATTTATTTAAGTATATGGAGAAAAGTGATGCTTATAAATTAATTGATGAAGTGGAGACTATCTTTAATGAGTTTCATATGGATAGTGATACTTATCCTAGTAATATGGATGAAGCTTTAAAATTAGATGAGAAAATTGCCAAGGCCGGAGCGAATCTTTTGATTATTAAACAAAAACATTTAGGAAGTGATTATCTACCTAAATATATAGAAGATATGGAGAAGACTTTAAAAGATTTAGGTGTTACTTTACTTGATAATTTTAAATGTAGTGATATAAAAAAAGAAAAAGATTATTATATCGTATCATCTAAAGATGGAGAATATAAAACGAAAAATGTTATTGTCGCTCCTGGTAGAACAGGTGCTAAGTGGGTGCAGGAGTTAGCCGATAAATACAATATTCCATATACATCGCAAAGTATAGAAATAGGGGTTAGAGTAGAAGTTAGAAAAGAGATACTAAAAGAAATAACAGATGTTATTTATGACCCTACAATCTTTATCAAGACTAAGACTTATGATGATGAGATTAGAACATTTTGTACTAATCCTGGGGGTTTTGTAGCGAAAGAGAATTATTATGGCTATATATGTGTAAATGGACATGCCTTAAAAGATGTAAAGTCTGCTAATTCTAACTTTGCTTTTATCTCAAAGGTTAACTTGACAGAACCAGTTACTAATACTAGAGAATATGGTGAATCTATTGCAAAGCTTGCTAATACTCTTGGTGGTGGTAAACCTATTTTACAGACTCTTAAAGATTTAAGAAGAGGAAGGCGTAGTACTAAAGAGAGGATTAGAAAAAATTATGTAGAACCAACCCTTAAAGACTATACGGCAGGAGATTTAGCTTTGGCACTTCCTCATAGAATTATTACTAACATCTTAGAAGGGCTTGAAACATTAGATAAAATAATACCTGGTGTTAATAATGGTGAGACACTTCTATATGGACCAGAGATTAAATTCTTTAGTAACGAGATTACTACTGATAATAATATGAAAATTAATAATGAAAATATTTACTTTGTAGGTGATGGAGCGGGTAAAGCTGGTAATATTGTCGCTGCCGCTGCGACTGGTTTAATTGCCTCAAAAAATATAATTGAAAGGATGGAAAAATGAAAGAGTATATGAAGGAATATATAAAAGATATTGATGATAAAATTAAAGCTAATCATAAATTTAGTAAGGAAGAAATAGATGATTTTCTATTTAAGATGGAGTTATTTCAAAAAGAAAGAGTTATACATTTGGTAATAACATTAACTTATGTTTTCTTTACCATACTTTTCTTATTTTTAACAGAGTATATATTTATGATGTTTATAGTATTCTTTATTCTTTTAATCTTTGATTTGTGCTATGTTTATCATTATTTCTTTTTAGAAAATAGTGTCCAATATATGTATAAACAGTATGATAAAATGAAAAATAGTAGTATAATTAGAAAGAATAGAAAAGAGGGATAATATGAATTTACAAGGAAAAATTGCTGTAGTAACTGGTGGTGCGATGGGTAATGGTAAAGGAATAGTAGAATCATTACTTAAAGCAGGTGCCTCTGTTGTTATTTTAGATAAGTCGAGTGAATTAACTAATACGGTTAATGAATTAGGTTCAAAAGGCTATAAAGTCTTAGGTATTAATGTTGATATTAGTAATAAGAACTTATTAGTCCAAGTTGTTGATATAATAAAAAAATACTATGATCATGTTGATATCTTAGTAAATAATGCTGGTATTTGTAAATTAGAAACATTTGAAAATATGACTGATGAGTTGCGTGACTTACATTTTGATATTAATATTAAAGGAACATGGAATGTTACTAAAGTATTACTTCCTATGTTAAGAGCAAGTGGAAAAGCAAGTATTATTAATTTATCTAGTGTAACTGGAGAAATGGTTGCAGACTCTGGAGAGGTTGCTTATGCAACTACAAAGGCTGCACTTATTGGTTTTACTAAAGCTTTAGCTCGTGAAGAAGTAAATCATAATATTAGAGTAAATGCTATTTTACCTGGTTATATTAGAACACCTATGGTTGAATCTATGGCAAAAGAAACTAATCCAAGTGACCCAGAAAGTGTTATAACTGGTATTGCCCAAAGTATTCCTATGAAAAGATTAGGAGACCCTAGTGAGTTAGGAGAACTTGCATGTTTTCTTGCCAGTGATGCTTCTAGTTATATAACAGGTACGTCTATTGTAATAGATGGTGGTTCTACTTTACCTGAAACTGTTACGATGGGCGTTTAATAAAAAAGACTGCAATGATTAAATTTTCATTACAGTCTTTTTAGTAGCAGCCTAATGTAGAATTAGGCAATAACCTTCAATTTTGTGAACATAACAAAAGCCATGAACGCCGAAGCTAGGCTGGGGCTACTATTTCCCATTGATATTTATGTATGTTATTATATACTGCACAAAGCGATTTGTCAAATGCTTTTTAGGTTATTCTCAAGTATAGTTAACATTTCATTTTTCATCTCATCTGTTGCATTATTCCAAATTATTTCCATAAATACACCCATACCAGGTAGAGTTACTTCATCTTTAGAATTAATAGATTCAACTATCGCTTCTTTAATACTTTCCTTATTATCATTCTTAAAATTATTTAAAATATAGTCTTTTATACTCATAAAATCATCTCCTAGACATATCTTTACCAATATTTTTAAATTTATACTATAATTTTTTTTCTTTTTCATATATAATTAAAACAGAGGTGATAAAATGTCAACAGGAATGATTATAGGTATTGTAATAGTTGCAATTATTGTTATTTTAATAATTTGGTATGTAGTAACATATAACTCATTAGTACAACTTAGAAATAGAGTTAAAGACCAATGGAGTCAAATTGATGTTCAATTAAAAAGAAGAGCAGATTTAATTCCTAATTTAGTAGAGACTGTTAAAGGTTATGCTAAACATGAAAGTTCTACTTTAGATGCTGTTATTAATGCAAGAAATAGTTTT
This sequence comes from Candidatus Onthousia excrementipullorum, assembly GCA_018712385.1. GTDB lineage: Bacteria > Bacillota_I > Bacilli_A > RF39 > UBA660 > Onthousia > Onthousia excrementipullorum. The sequence goes on from DVHC01000043.1 coordinate 29,258, forward strand.
AATACTGCTTCTACTAAAGAAGAAGAGATAAAAGCTAGTGGAGAGTTAACTGGTATGTTAAATAGATTATTCGCTCTTGCAGAAGCATATCCAGATTTAAAAGCTAATACTAATTTTATGTCACTACAAAATGATTTAAGAGATACTGAAGATAAGATTAGTACAATGAGACAATTTTATAATGATACAGTACTTACTTATAATAATAAAGTACAAACTATTCCAAGTAATATAGTTGCAAGTATTTCTCATTTTAAAGAAGAAGAATTCTTTGAAATAGATGAGAAAGATAAAGAAGCACCTAAAGTATCATTTTAAGACTTGCTTTATGCAAGCTTTTTTTCTAGAGGAGTGAATGACTATGAATATAAACAAAATATCAATTATAACAGTAATAGCAGTACTTATCGTTATATTTTTACCAGTAGGATTTTCATTTTTAGGAGGAGAGCCTACTGATAAGTTTTTAAGTGAGATAGAAATACTTGATAATGGTTCTATTAAGGTGAGAGAACTTATTAAAATGAATGGTGAGTATAATGGTATGGATAGAGATATTAGTTATGCTAGTTATAAGAATGCACCATATAATGGGAATATAAGTGCTATAAAAGGAAATAGTGATTTATATGATGGTAGTGGTATTACTGATATTAAAGTAGGGTCTATTAGTGATGATGGAAGTCTTACTTTTGATGACTTTAATAGAAGTGTTAATTATTTTGATGAAGTTAGTTTTGCAAGTAATGGAGCATCTTCTAAATATACTTATGATACTTTTATGAATGAAGTTAATTTAAAGCTTTATAATCCTAGTGATTTAGATGAAATCTTTTATATAGAGTATACTGTTACTGATGCGGTAGTTGTTCATAATGATGTTGCAGAACTTGCTTGGAATACCTTAGGTGATGGTTATAGAGAAAATATTGGAGATTATGAAGTTAAAGTAATACTACCAGGTAGTGATAGTGATTATAGAGTATGGTTACATGGACCTTTAAATGGTAGTATTGATAGAACTAATAATAAGGAAGCTTTAGGTAAATTTAACTTTTTAGGAGCATATAATCCTGTTAGTGTTAGATTAATCTTTAATAAAGATTTAGTACCTAATGCTACTAAAATGAGTGGTTTAACTGCTAAAAATGCTATTATAGATTATCAAACAGAGTTAAGTGATGAAGCGAATAGAGAAAGAGAGCGTATTCAAAGACAAAATATGACTTTAATAATAGTAAGTAGTATCTGGGGTGTTATTGCTATTTCTCTTGCAGTTGGTGTTTATTTAAGAGAGAAAAAGATGAAGGAAACTGCCTTTAATATGGAATATTTTAGAGATTTTCCAGGAAGTTATGGTCCTGAAGTATTAGAGTATTTACTTGATAAAAATGTTACAGAGAAGAGTTTATCTGCTACCATATTAAATTTAATCTATAAGAAAGTACTAAAAGTAGAAGTTATTGATAGAAAGTTAAAAGATGATTATAAACTAATATTACAAGAATATGATGAGTCTAGTCTTACTGAGACAGAAAAGATAGCATTAAACCTTATTATCAATGAAATAGGTAATAGTAAAGAAGTAGTTCTTTCTACTATAAAGAAACATTGTTCTACTTTAAGTAATGCTAATAATGTAATGGATTTATATAATGATTTTATTAAGACTAGTAAAAACTTAGGCAAGAGTGAAAACTTCTTTGCTAAAACACCAGGAATAGTGGCATTTACAGTTATATTCTCATTACTTGGTATAGTCTTAACATTTATTAGTTTTACTTTAGATTTAGTTTGGTTAGGAATAATAATAATTATTGTTATGATTGTTCTAATTATCTTCGTTGTAACTAGAAAGTTTTATACAAAGAAAGGTGCAGAACATTATGCAAAATGGATGGCTCATAAGAGATTTTTAGAAGACTTTAGTAGATTTAATGAAAAAGAGTTACCTGAGGTAACTTTATGGGATAAATATTTAGTTTATGCAGTTGTCTTAGACTGTGCCGATAAGTTATCTAAAGAAATGAAACTTAAGATGCCTAATATGGAAAGAGACGATACTGCTTATGTAGGTTATAATCCATACATGACTCATTATATTATAACTACTAATCTTTATTCTAGTATAAATAGTGGCATTCATACTGCCGTTGCATCATCACGTTCTTCAATCGCTGCTAGTCACTCTTCAAGTGGTGGAGGCTTTGGTGGTGGTTCTATCGGTGGAGGAGGTTCCTTCGGTGGAGGAGGCGGTGGAGGCCGTTTCTAATCCTCAAGAAAACATAGTATAATTTTAATAATTACATAAGTATTTTCTAAATAACAATAGTGGGTACAATTAGGAAAGATAATAAGCTCGCTATTTGTTATTTTTTTATGCATTAATTTACCATCTTTTAGAGGTGTATCTATATCTTTTTCTCCCCATAGTATTAGAGTGTTTGTATTAACAGAAGATAAATATTTAGTAAGGTCTAAATTAACAATATTTTTAAATGTTTCACGCATATTTGCATCTAAAGATTGATAATCACTACTTGAAAATTTATTGAATAAATATGTCTTAAATTTATGTTTAAACTTTTTAGGAAGATAATCTGCTAAAGACTGTAGAGTTTTATATAGTTTTAATCTAAACTTTTTCTTTAAAGTCATCTTAGGTTTAATTCCAGCACTATCGATTAGTATTAAGTTTTTAATAGGCATATTATATTTAGAAGATAGAAGAATGGCAATTCTTCCTCCAAAAGAGTGAGCGATGATGTTAGGATTAGTTATATTTAAGGCATTAAAGAACTTAATAATCATTTCACTGTAATCATCCATAGTTAGATTATAATTAGGAAATTTTGTATTACCAAAACCAGGATAATCTATTATATAAACAGTATAATCAATCATTAAGATATTAATCATTTCTAAAAATGTATTTCTAGTTTCTCCCCATCCAGGTAGTATTACAATAACTTCTTTTCCATCTCCATATTTTTGATAAGATAAATTTATATCTTTATAGTTAATAGTCATATACAACACCTATTATAAGATATGTAAATAAAAATAATTTGTTAGTTGAAAGTTAAGTTATTATTTAGACAATCTTTTTTTCTTTTATCTTTTTATAAATATAAGTAATTAATAATACTCCTAATAATATGTAGATAGGTACCTTTAACTTCTTTACAAAATTATCTAAGATTATCCAGTTGTTACCTAGGGCATAACCAACATAGACAAAGGCAAAGGTCCAAGGAATACTACCTAGTGTGGTATAAATAACAAACTTAATAAATGGTACTTTACTAACTCCCATAGGTAGAGATATTAAAGTTCTAATTATAGGAAAATTTCTTCCGATAAAAGCAGCCCAAGGCCCATATTTATTAAACCATCTATCGCATTTTTCTACATCTTCTTCTTTCATAAAGAAAAACTTACCATAAGTCTTTATAAAAGGCCTTCCTCCAAAATATCCAAAAGCATAAATAATAATTGCACAAAATACACTACCAAGAACTCCTATTAGTAAGGCCATAGAAAAAGAAAATATTCCTCTTCCTGCTAATATTCCTGCTGTCGCTAATATTAACTCGCTAGGAATAATTATTATAACGGCTTCTAGTACCATACCAAGAAACATCCCAAAATATCCTAAATTAGTCATTAAAGAAGTAATATAAGAATCCATTTAATCACCTTTACTTAAATATATGTTAAAAAAAACTCTTTATCTCATAAATATTACGTATAATTTTAGTAAATAATAATATTGGGGTGAATTCTATGAATATTAAACCTTTAAGAGTTTTGATTATTGTAACTATATTTACTAGTGTAATATCTATAGGTTGTGGAATCTTTATTTATAATGATATGAAAGAAAGAGAGGAAGTCTCTTTAAATGTTTCTAGAGCTAGGAAATCTTTAATAAAAGATGAAGATGTTTTGATTAAGATAAAATCTAATTATAATAGTAATGTTAAGACTACTAAAGATACTAAACTTTATATAAAAGATAATGATGAATATAAAGATGCAGGTAGTATAAATAAAAATAATATTTTAGAACTTGAAATAGTAGATAATATTAGTTTAGATAATAAATATTTTAAACTATTAGATAGTGATTATTATGTTTCTTATAAAGATGTAGAGCCTACTAGTGATACTATTAATAAAAGATATCTTAACTATATAGAGTTTCCATTAGAGGTTACTATTAAAGAAAATATTACTTATTATGAAGATGACTTTAAGGAGTTATTTACCTTAAAAAATCCTGTAACTACTAAAGTAGTAGTTAACTTAGATGATTATTATGGTATATCTTTATTATCAAGATTAGTCTATGTTAAAAAAGAAGATGTTAGTAACACTATAGAAGTAGATAGCAGTGAAGAAATAGCTGTGTCTGTTCCTGCAATACTTTATCATTTTATTTATTTAGATGGTGATAATAGTTGTAATGATATAATTTGTCATAGTGAAGAACAAATAGACTCTCATTTTAAGTTTTTAAGTGATAACGATGTTTTTACACTAAATACTAGTGAAGTGTTAAGCTTTATTAAGGGTGAGATTAATCTTCCTAAAAAGTCTATTTTAATTACTATTGATGATGGGGCAAGAGCGGAGAACTTTATTCCTTTCTTAGAGAAGTATGGTTTAAATGCAACTTTGTTTTTAGTTAGTTCATGGTACCCTGTTAGTAAGTTTCAATCTCCTTATTTGGAGATAGCAAGTCATACTCATAATATGCATACAACTGGTGTTTGTCCTACTGGTCAAGGAGGTGGGATTAACTGTTTACCAGAAAAAGAAATCTTAAATGATTTAAAACTTAGTAGAGAAACATTAAATAATACTAAAGCCTTTTGTTTTCCTTTCTATGAATATAGTGACTATTCTATTAACTTAGTTAAAGAAGCAGGCTTTGAAATGGCTTTTATTGGCGGTTCAACTAAAATAAAAAAGGGCATAGACCCTTATAAAATACCAAGATATCCTATTTTAAGTAGTTTTGGTGTAGATTATATAAGTAACTTAGTGTTAGGTTAATATTTACGAAAATTCGTAACTAATTTATTACATATTTCTCTTGTTATATAGAATTTAATATGATACTATATTTATAGGAACATTTATGTGGGTGTCGCCTCTATTTTTAATGAGAGGAGGACTTAAAAAGTGAAGATGAAAACTTTTATATTGAAGCTTTTAAAATCTGTCGCTTTGGTTATTATAAGTCTTACCTTATTGATAGTGGCTATAAAGATATAAAATAAGACACTCTGCATAGAGTGTCGAACTCAAAAAAATTATGAGGTAACATTCATGCACAAAATAAATGTTCCTTTTTTTAGTTTATGTAAATTTCTTTTACATATTCATAGTATCATAAATATTAAATTTTGTCAAAAATCAATTTCAAATAGATAGATAAAAATATAATTTTATTATATAATAATTACAAGTTATGAGGTGAGATATTTATGGATGATAGAACTATGATTACAGAATTATCAAATATGACTTTGCCAACTTTTATAAGAAAGTTTAATTTAATGACTTTAGATGAAAAAACTAAATTACTTAATAATCCTTATTTAGATGAATTAAATGAAGTAATATTTTCTTCTTTATTTTTACAAGTTCAAAATATGACTGAAGTTAGAGAATTACTTAATAGCAAAAAAATCTTTCATAAAGTATTAACTTCTCCTAAAAATAAGAAAAAAAGAAATATTCTTAATATTATAGGTGAAGAAAATTTGCCATTACTAAAATATATTTTTGAAAGTGATTATATTTTAGATTATAAAGAACAATTCCTTGACTATATAGATTCTATTGATTATGAACAGTTTAGAAAAGTCTTAGAAAATATTAATTTAACAAAGTTATATCATCTTTTTTTCAAAGAAAATAATATAGAAGAGTTAGAAAATATAATTGGTATTTCTTCTCTTAATAAAGATATCTCTTCATCTTTCTTTCAAAAAGTGAAAATGAATATCTTAAATCCATTAGGCGTTTTAAAAATTAAAAATGAAAAAGAATTAGTACTTTATACTAAATTTGGCTTGTTAATAGAGGTTTTAGAAGAACTACCTGAAATAACTTTCAAAAATGGTGTAGTTTTACCATATCAAAATATCTTAGATGTAAAAGAAGGTAAAGTAAATAAATTAATATCTCTATTAAAAGAAAAAGGTGATTATTTAGAAGAAGATCTACTAGAAGTAAGCTTAAAACTTTATTATATTTTTGATTATGATAATGCTAGAAATATTATACTTGATAAGTTTACTAATATTACTCCTAGTGCTATTAATAGAATTATAGATTTTAACTTTAAAGACCATAGAAGAGAATATCGTACTAAACATCAAGAACGTTTTTATCATTATGGTATGGAAAATGAAGTTGTAGATGCTCTAAACAATAATGATTATAACTTTTTCTCTAATCTTTTATATGATGCTGATGAAGAGAAAATTTTATGGTTAAGAGATGAGTTTTTAAAGATAGTATCTATGAATAAAGATAATAAAAACTTAAATGAAGCTTTAAAAGTAAAATTATTAGAGTTAATTAATGAAAGAGAAAGTAAAGCGAAAGAGGATTATGCTAAAGATATAAGAAAGCGTTTATCTTCTAAGACTGATAAAAAGTTATCTGTAAATGATTTAAAAGAACTGTTTAAAGATGTTTCTCTTGTTAATTTATTAAATAATTATGATCAAGATATACTTGTAAGATTAAGACAGTTCTTACTAGGTAACCTTAAAGATAATAATGATTGCCTTCTTCGCTTAATTATAAATAAAGAAGCCCTTGGCTTAAATAATTTACTTGGTAAGTTGATAAATCAATATGATTTAATAGAGTCTATTGCTAAGAAAAATAAATTATCTTTAAATTCAATCCTTGATGTTATTGATATAGTTAAAACAAGTTTTTTCTCACTTAAACCTAATGAACAAGATATATTTTTATCAACAATTGCTAACATAATCTCATCTAAAGAATATTGTACTGGTAAGAGTGAAGAAGAAATATTAAAAGAAACATGTCAATTACATGTAGAAAGAAAAAGTAAGGTTTATGCTTCAATACCTACTATAGAAGGTGAAAGTGATAGTTTTTCTTATAGAGTCGCTCCTTTTGATGCCGAATATTTATTAGCAGCAGGAGTAGATGCTAAAAACTGTTTTCGTATTTCTGGAAAAGGAGAAGATTTCTTCCGTTATTGTCTTACAAGTAATCAAGCCGTTATTATGTATTTTACTAACGAAAAGACTAATCATACTTATATATGTCCAATAATTCGTAGTGGTAATGCTATTCATTGTAATGGTGTAGATCCTAAACTTCCTCTAGATGAAAGAGACGACTTTTTTAAAGCTTTTACTAAGGCAATGAATGAAATAATAATGATAAGTTCTAATGAAAGTATTGATAGTGAAAGAATTGAAGTTGCAACTATTACTAATTTACATTTGGAAGATTATTTTAGGGAAAATAGTTATTTAAAATATCAACTTGAAACCTATATACCAATAGATTGCCCTTGCTATACTGACTATAATAAGAAAGATAAAGAGAACTATATTATTTCTAAAAGTGATGATTATAAAGATAATAAATATTATTTAGCGAAAGACAAGTTTTATCAGAAAAGAAAAGAAGATTATGAATTTAATATTGATAAAGAATATGATAAAGAAAGACTATCTTTAATAGTTAATTCTATCGCTTATTCTGCTATTGATTATAAAAATATTTCTCCATCTTTAAAAAATAGAGCCAAAAGAACTTTTAAACTAATTGATGTTAATACTTTTAAATATATAGTAGGAAATAAAGACTGGTATGTGGCAATAGATGATCAATATAATATTTTAGCAAATTTACTACCTTACGATGAAAGAGCTAAAAAAGAATATATTAAGCATCTAGCACAAGCTCCTTTATTAATAGAAAATATGGAAAAAGAGGAGGAAGAGTATGGAATTAGTAGGGAAAATTTATCAAAAAATAAATAGTAGTAGTGGTTATATTTTAGGAAGTGATGGGAAGTTATATTTATATTTTTGTTATGATTTTTTAGAAGATTTTGATGATAAAATAGGAGAAGTTGTTTTATTTAAGCCGGTAGATTCTAAAATATTAAGAGCAACTTATATTTCTAAATATTATGGTGAGGATTAGATTTTAATGCTAATTTATATTTGCGAAAATTAGTAACTAATTTATTACATTTTTTTCTTGTTATATAGAATTTAATATGATACTATATTTATAGGGACATTTATGTGGGTGTCGCCTCCTATTCTATAGGAAAGGAGGAAAAGGTATGAAGACAAAGACTTTTATTATAAAAGTACTAAAGCTTATTCCTTTAATTTTATTGAGTCTTTCTTTCTTAGTTCTAACCTTCAAAATAAAATAGACACTCTGCATTAGAGTGCCACACATAGAATATATGAGGTGACATTCACTTGCAACCTAAATGTTCCTCATTTTTTATTTTATGTAAATTTCTTTTACACATTCATAGTATCATAAATATTAACTTTTGTCAAAAATCAATTTAATTTTAATTTAAGATAATAGTATATCTAATTTTCAAAGTAATTAGATGTCTTTCCACTCGCATTGTAACATAATTTTTTCTAAATAGATAGATAAAAATATAATTTTATTATATAATTATTTTAGAAACGATAGAAAAGAGTGATGATATATGAAAAAAATAATGGATGGAAATGAAGCTTGTAGTTATGTTTCATATAATTTTACGGAAGTTGCAGGTATATATCCTATAACTCCTGCATCTCCTATGGCAGAACTTACTGATAAATGGGCTAATGAGGGTAAACTTAATTACTTTAATCAACCTGTTAAAGTAGTAGAAATGGAAAGTGAAGCAGGGGCTGCTGGTATGGTTCATGGTTCTTTGCAGGCTGGATGCTTAACTACTACTTATACTGCTAGTCAAGGCCTTTTATTAATGATACCTAATATGTATAAGATAGCAGGAGAATTACTTCCTTGTGTTATTAATGTAGCGGCTAGAAGTCTTGCAACTCATGCTTTATCAATCTTTGGTGACCATCAAGATGTTTATGCGGCAAGAAGTACAGGTTTTGCTATACTTGCCTCATCTTCAGTTCAAGAAGTTATGGATTTAACAGGTGTGGCACATCTATCTGCTATTAAAGGTAGAGTTCCTTTTATGAACTTTTTTGATGGCTTTAGAACAAGTCATGAACTACAAAAGATAGATGTAATTGACACTAATAAATTAAAAAAACTTGTCGATAAGAAAGCACTTGATGCTTTTCGTAAGAGAAGTCTTCATCCTGATAATCCTGTAACTCGTGGTACTAGTGAAAATGATGATATTTACTTTCAAGCGGCAGAAGTTAGAAATAAATACTATTTAGAATTACCTGATATTGTTAACGAATATATGCAGGAGATTAATAAAATAACCGGTAGAAACTATGCACCATTTAATTATTATGGAAGACGTGATGCTACTAAAGTAATAGTTGCCATGGGTAGTGTTTGTGAGACTATTAAAGAAGTAGTAGATTATTTAAATGACAACGGGGAAAAAGTTGGAGTTGTAGAAGTACATTTATATAGGCCTTTTTCAAGAGAATATTTCTTAAAGAGTATTCCTAAGACTGTTAAGATGATTGCTGTTCTTGATAGAACTAAAGAAGCAGGAAGTACTGGTGAACCATTATTCCTTGATGTAGATAATATTATTAAGTCATTAGGTAGTGATATTAAAGTAGTAGGAGGAAGATATGGACTTTCTAGTAAAAATACTAATCCTGCAATGATAAAAGCAATATATGATAATTTAGAATCTATTAATCATAATTTTACTATTGGAATTGATGATGATGTTACTAATTTAAGTATTCCTTATGATAAAGAGTTTAACTTACCACATCGTAATCAAACATCATTCCTTGTTTATGGTTATGGAAGTGATGGAATGGTTTCAGCTTGTAAAGATTTAATGAAGATAACAGGAGATGCTACTGATGCTTATGTTCAAGGTTATTTCCAATATGATTCTAAAAAGTCAGGTGGAGTTACGCTTAGTCATTTAAGATTTTCTAAGAATCCTATTAGGTCTACTTATTATGTCGGTAGAGCTAAGTTGTTAGTTTGTACCCAAGATGCTTATCTTACTAAGTTTAGATTTATTAATAAAATAAAGAAGAATGGAGTATTCCTTCTTAATAGTAGTAAGACTGATGAGGAAATACTTTCAATGATAAGTAGCGAAGATAAGAAATATATCATTGATAATAATATAAAAGTATATGTAGTTAATGCTTATAAAGTTGCTAAAAAAGAAGGACTTGGTAATAAAATTAGTGCAATTATGGAAGCTTTAATCTTTAAGTTTGGACATATTATTGATAGTGATTATGCTATTAATAAGTTAAAAGATAATCTTGATATTAGATTTAAACTTAAAGGAAATAATATAGCAGAGAAAAATAAAAAAGCTGTTGATAATGCTATTAATACAACTCATTTACTTAAGATAGATGAAAATAGTGATGATTATGTAGAAGTAAGTGAGATTAGTTCTAGTTTATTTGATATTATTGATAAAAGAGAAGGTGATACTCTTCCTGTTAGTGCTTTCTTAGATAGACCTGATGGTACTGTTGATGGAGGACTATCACGACTTGAAAAACGTGATATTAGTGAAGTCGTTCCTAAATATAAGAGTGAAAACTGTATTAGTTGTAACTTATGTTCTCTAGTTTGTCCTCATGCTGTTATTAGACCATTTTTACTAGACAAAGATGAGGTAGAGAAAGCTCCTACTAGTTTAAATGATAAACTTTTAGACAGTCATTTAGGAGATAATCTAAAATTTACAATTGCTGTTAGTTATAAAGATTGTACGGGTTGTGGATTATGTGCTAATATCTGTCCTGGAAAGAAGGGTGCTAAAGCCTTAGAGATGGTAAGTAAAGAAAAACTTGTTAATGATATTACTTTAAAAGAGACAGAGTACTTATTTAATGAAGTGACTGAAAAAGATGTGATGAGTGTTAGCACTGTTAAAGGAAGTCAGTTTAAGAAGCCTAGATTTGAGTTTAGTGGAGCATGTGCTGGTTGTGGTGAGACTCCATACCTTAAGTTATTAACCCAATTATTTGGAGATAGATTAGTTATTGCTAATGCAACAGGTTGTTCATCAATATATGGGGCTTCTAGTCCTTCAACTCCTTATAGTGTTCCTTGGGCTAATTCCTTATTTGAAGATAATGCCGAGTTTGGTTTTGGTATGAAGATAGCAGATGAAGTTAAGAAAAATCAGTTAAAGAATATTATAAATGAAAATATCTCTAAAGTAGATGAAGAAGAAAAAGATATCTATTTAGATTATGTAAATGATATTAATGTAGATACTGCTAAAGCCTTACTTTCTGTTATTCCTCATACTAAGATTAAGCCTTTAAAATCTCTAAAGAAATATATTATGCCTATATCTTTATGGGCTGTAGGAGGAGATGGTTGGGCTTATGACATTGGCTATAATGGAATTGACCATGTATTAAACAGTGGAGAAAATGTTAACATCTTAGTTCTTGATACCGAAGTCTATTCTAATACTGGAGGACAATCTAGTAAGTCTAGTAGGATGGGTGCTGTTTTAAAATTTGCTTCAAGTGGTAAAAAGACTGCTAAAAAAGACCTTTTAAGAATAGCTTTAACTAATCCTAATGTTTATGTAGGAGCGATATCTTTAGGAGCTAATCCTGCTGCTACTGTTAAAGTAATGTTAGAAGCTGAAAAATATAATGGGCCTAGTATCATAGTAGCATATTCTCCATGTATTGCTTGGGGTATCTTAAAGGGAATGAGTAATTCTATTGATGAAGAGAAAAAAGCAACAAGTAGTGGTTATTTCCCAATATTTCATTATAATCCAGATACTAAAGAGTTTAAAATGGATGCTAAAAGTGATTTTAATAAATATCAGGACTATTTAACGGGAGAAGATAGATATAAATCATTAAAAATAATAAATAGTGATGAAGCAGATACTTTACTTAAAGAAAATGAAGATAATGCTAAGGGAAGATATGAATATTATGAAAGTCTAACTATTAAAAATGAGGAGTAGTTATGGAAAGTGTAGTATATCCTAATCATTTAGGAATTATTATGGATGGAAATGGTAGATGGGCAAAGAAAAGAGGAATAAACAGAAGTTTAGGCCATAAAGCAGGTGCTGATAATCTCATTAAATTGCTTAATTATATTTATAATAATACTTCTATTAAAGTTGTCTCTTTATATGCTTTTTCTACTGAGAATTTTAAAAGAGATAAAAATGAAGTAGATTACTTGATGAAATTATTTGTAACATTATTTAATAGTAAGTTAGAATCTATTAAGAAAAATAATGTTAAAGTAGTATTTTCAGGAAGACGTGAAAATCTTCCTAAGAGTGTACTTGAGGCAATGGATAAGACAACAGATGATACCAAAAACAATACAAGAGGAATTTTAAATATTTGTCTTAACTATGGTGGTGACTATGAGATAGTTGATATGGCTAAAAAAATTGCTAAACAAGTATTAGATGGTACTTTAAATATAGAGGATATTACTAAAGAAGTTGTAAGTAAAAATCTTTATCAAGACTTACCACCACTTGACTTTGTTATTAGAACAAGTGGAGAAAAAAGAATTAGTAATTTTATGATATATCAGTCAAGTTATGCAGAATACGATTTTCCAGATACATATTTTCCAGACTTTGATAGTAAATGTTTAGAAGAGTCACTAGATAATTATAGAAAACGTGATAGAAGATTTGGTAATGCAAAATAAAAAAGCTCACAAGTTTCTGTGAGCCTTTTTGTTAGTTGATTCTTGTAACTGAGAATGATGCAGAGTAGCGGTCATTTGGTACTAATTGGAAGTTTGTATTAGAAGTATTAACGAATCTAAATTTATCATTAGCATTAGCAGCGAATAGGGCATTACCACTAATTGTACCTGTATCACAACAAGAAAGTCTATTGTGAGTAGATGAATGAGCGATAAGGTTAAATCCAGGTGTTGTTTGATGTAGTTCGATACCTAAAGCGACTGGTTCGCATTCTGTGTTAGTGTTTTTGCTTCTAACATTGAACCACCAGTTAATTAGATATTGTCCTGTTTGTGGTACCATAAATTCACCAGTTGTAGGGTCATAAGTAATACCATTAGAAAGGTTAGTTATAGTAGGTTTAACTGCTTCATTAACTGGTACTATAGCATTGGATTCATCATGAACCATAGCAGCGGCATTGAATGATCCTCCTGATGGACCTGTCGCTCCTGTAGCACCAGTAGCTCCCGTTGGACCAGTAGGGCCTTGCATTCCAGTAGCTCCTGTAGCACCAGTAGCACCTGTTGGACCTATAGGACCTTGCATACCAGTAGCACCTGTAGCCCCAGTTGCTCCCGTTGGACCAGTAGGACCTTGCATTCCAGTAGCACCGGTTGCCCCAGTTGGACCTGTTGGACCTTGCATACCAGTAGCACCTGTTGGACCTGTAGCACCCTTTGGACCAGTAGGTCCTGTACAACCACATGGACCAGTAGGACCAGTGCAGTCATTAACTAGACATCTAACAACCTCACAAAGACAACTATCTTTGCAGTCTTTACATTTGTCACGAAGTCTATCATAATTTTCTTGATTCATATTTATTTTTACTCCTTTCACTATTAAAATATGAAGGAGTTAAAATTTTGTATTGACTATTGTCATGCTTAAAAATAAAAATAGAGACTGCACCCCCTGAAGGGCAGTCTCTTAAAAAAGAATAAAAAGGGGTTGGCTAGTGTGATACTAGCGACCAATTCGCCTAATTCCGAATTGGTGCTTTTTATAATAATCATTTGTTGTTATTTTGTCAACACTTTTTTGAAAAAAAATTTACTATTTTTTGACTTGGGTTTATACTTAAGGTGAAGGAGAAAATATATGAAGAGTTTTAAGAAAAGAAATAAGGTAAAAAATCAATTGAGTAATGAGAAAATTGAATTCTATGAAGAAAAGTTGTTAGGTATTAAAAATATAATTTTATCTTCATCTCCAACTAGATTAAATGACCTTGATAAATATATTTTAGACCTTGAATTAAACGATGAAGACAGGGCTAATATAATGCTATATACATCTGTTTATCTAGTAGAAAATGGTTTCTATGATAAAGCTTCTAGATATTTAAAAATCATAGAAAAAATAGAAGAGAAGCCTAATAGTGTAAAAGATAATTACAAAAAGACACAAGCTAAAATAAAGATTAGAAAAGTTGCCAATAAAAATAGAAGGTAGTAGTTATCTTCTATTTTGTATTTGCACATTATCATTAATATTAGCAATTTGGCTAGTTATAATATAAATATAATTAAAGATATCTTGATATTCTGCATAAATTAAATCAAATACTTCCATTCTATTAACTTCATCTATCATGATAAGTTTATTTTCCTTAACCTTATCTCTTATGTTAAAGTCGTCTAAAAGAGTAGTGTTAATATCATAGAAGTCTACATCTATATACCAATTATCTCTACTTTCTTCTGTTACTCTAATACCGATAGGATAAGAATAATCAGTAGATTTTAGATATTCAACTATTTCTTTACTTTCACTTTCTAGGTAAATATTAATATTATTAGAATAACTTCTTACCATATTTAAAACTAAATCAGTAAATAGAGCATTATTTTCTTTTTGGTCCGCAAGTTCAAGTATTAAATACTTGCCTCTATTTTGAAAAACATAAAGAATTTGTCTTAATGTAACTATCTGTTGTTTTTGTACACTACTTCCAACATTAAAATATAAAAAATCTTTTAAAGTATAATCATCTATTTCATTAACTCCTTTTGTAAAAAGATTTACGATTTCATCACTTAAAGTAATAATCTCTTTGTCTTTAGTTAAATAAAGTTTAAATTTAAAGCCATCAATATATGGAGCATTAAGCCCTAAATAAATAGCATCTAACGTATTACTAGCGACATTTTTAGTAGAAGCACCACCATTTGCAATTACTTTCATAGTATCCTCCCTTTATTAAAATTTTATGTTTTATTTTCTTTTAAAATTCTAAAAAATATGCTATAATATGAGACAGAAAAAGAGGTGGTGTGTATGGCATTAAAAGATATAAAAGGTGTAGGACCTAGAGCGTTAACACTTCTTTCTAAGATAGGGATAAATACAGTAGATGATTTAGTTACGCATTATCCTTTTAGATATGAATTTTTAGTTAGAGGAAATTTAGCCGAAACAAATGATGGAGATCATATAATTATAGATGGAAAAATAGAAAGTAGCCCCATATTAGTTAGATTTAAAGCAGGACTTAATAAGATGAACTTTAGATTAGTAACTGCTAGTGGAGTTGTGGGAGTATCAATATTTAATAGAGCTTTCTTAAAAAGTCAACTTACTGTTGGTACTACAGTTACCGTAATAGGTAAGTTTGATAAACCTAAAAATGTTATAACAGCTTCAGAAATAAAGATGGAGTCACTTTCTAATAAAGTAAAGATAGAGCCAGTTTATCATTTAACTAGTGGCTTAACTAATAAAAATATGGCTTTATATATTAATATGGCTTTACTTAGTCAAAGTAAAGAGATACATGATAGTATTCCGTTAAAGTATCAAGAGAAGTATAATTTTTCTAATAAGAGACTTGCTTTAAATATAGTACATAATCCACCTAGTAAAGAGAAGTTAAAAGAAGCGATGATAAGACTTAAGTATGAAGAGTTATTTGAGTTTATGTTTAAGATTAATTATTTAAAAGAAGAGAATAAGAAGGCAAATAGTGGTATTGCAAGAAGTATAGATGAATCTAAAGTAGATGAATTTATTTCTCATCTTCCATATGAACTTACTAAGGATCAAAACACAGCTGTCAACACTATTATTAAAGACTTAGAAGGCCCTAATAGAATGAATAGATTACTACAAGGTGATGTTGGTAGTGGTAAGACTATTGTTTCTTTTATAGCGATGTATGCAAATTATTTAAGTGGTTATCAAAGTGCTTTAATGGCTCCTACTGAGATACTTGCAACACAACACTTTAGTAATTTAAAAGATATCTTTAAAGATTATAATTTAAATATGGCTTTACTTACAGGTTCAACTCCTAAAAAAGAAAAAGATTTAATTTATGAAGAGTTAAAGAACGGTGATATAGATATAATTGTAGGTACTCATGCATTAATTCAAGATGATGTTACTTATCATAATTTAGGACTTGTAATAACAGATGAACAACATCGTTTTGGGGTTAATCAAAGAGCTAACTTACAGAATAAAGGACAAAAGCCTGATACTCTTTATATGAGTGCCACTCCGATTCCAAGAACTTATGCTTTAACTATTTATGGAGATATGGATGTTTCTACTATTAAGACAAGACCTAAGGGTAGGAAGAAGATTAAAACAGTAGTTAAAACTAATAAAGAGATTAAAGATGTTTTGGAAATGATGTATGAAGAGTTAAAACAGGGTCATCAGATATATGTTATCGCTCCTTTAATAGAAGAGAGTGAAAACAGTGATTTAACTAATGTAAATGATTTGAAAGAAAAGATGACACTCGCTTTTGGTAGTAAACATAAAATAGATTTAGTTCATGGTAAAATGGCTAGTGCTGCTAAAGAGTTAATTATGAATGAGTTTTTACAAAATAAAGTCCAGATACTAATTAGTACCACTGTTATTGAAGTTGGAGTAGATGTTCCTAATGCAACAATGATGGTAATATTTAATGCTGAAAGATTTGGGCTATCTACACTTCATCAGTTAAGGGGAAGAGTTGGAAGAAGTGAATTACAGTCTAGTTGTATCTTAATTAGTGATAATGATACGAAAAGACTTGAGATTATGGAAAATACTAATGATGGTTTTGAAATTAGTGAAGAAGATTTTAAGCTTAGAGGACATGGAGATTTGTTTGGAACTAAACAAAGTGGTGATATGACCTTTAAAATAGCAGATTTAAAAGCAGATTATAAAATATTGTTACAAGCAAGGGAAGATTCGCTAGAATACTTACTAGATAAAGAAACAGATGCTAATAAGTTGAGACTTATTGGAACAATTATACATAGCTAATTGTAAAATTTTTCTAAAATTTTCAAAATCAAATTGACAAGTTGGAAATTTTTAGATATGATTAATGTACATGATAAGTTTTTTGCTTATCATGGTGATATAGTCCACTATCTAAGTGTGGATTTATATTCAACCGAACCCCCTGAAGAGACGCTACGGCGTCTCATTTTGTTTAAAATAAAGGCCTTTTGGTCTTTTTATTTTGCTTTAGGTGGCAATTAGGTGGTAAAAAAGTATTTAAAAATGTCGCATAACAATAAAAAATAGCCCTAAAGTATGCTATAATGTTAAATGAGAGATAATGAGGTAATTATCTATTAGGGAGGTAGTAATATGGCAACAAAAAAAGAAAAAGAGTTAACTTTAGAGCAAGTTTTATGGAATTGTAGAGTTGATTTAAGAGGGTATGGTAGTTTCGAAAAAAATAGAGATGCTGTAATTGGTCTTGCGTTCTTAAAATTTGCTAGTGATAAATTTGAAAAAAGAAGAAAAGAAATAATTGAAGAACATGGTAATGTTCCTGCCTTTTTAGAAAAAGTATCTTTTTATAACTCAAAGAATGTTTATTATTTAGATGAACATTGTAGGTGGAGTTATTTTGTTAAAGAAGCAGGGTCTAATGATATAGCAGTAAAACTTGATAAGGCAATGAAAGATATAGAGGATAAGAATCCACCACTAAAGGGAGCGCTACCTCAAAATATTTATGCATCATTAGGTGTAAGTAAAGAGAAAATGAAATCATTAATAGATGATGTAAATATGATTAATGAAGAAAGATTTCATGAGGAAGATTTAATAGGTAGAGTTTATGAATATTTCTTACAAAACTATGCAGCATCTGCATCGAAAGATGATGGAGAATTTTATACACCTGCTTGTGTTGTTCAATTAATAGCAGAATTAATAGAACCATATGATGGAATAGTATATGATCCTTGTTGTGGATCTGGTGGTATGTTTGTTCAATCAATGAAATTTGTTGATAGTCATAAAGGCAATAGAAACAAAGTAACTGTTATGGGTCAAGAAAGCAATCCTGATACTTGGAGACTTGCAAAAATGAACCTTTCAATTCGTGGTATTGCTTGTGATTTGGGGGATAAAAATGCATCAACATTTACAGATGATCAACATAAAGATAAAACAGTACAATACATAATGGCAAATCCCCCATTCAATTTAAAAAATTGGAGAGGCGAAGATGAACTACTTGATGATCCAAGATTTAAACCATATAAGCCTGCTATGCCGCCAAAAGCTAATGCAAACTATGCATGGATACTACATATGCTTTCTAAACTAGATGTAAATAGAGGAATCGCAGGTTTCTTATTAGCTAATGGAGCATTAAATGCTGGTTCCGGAAGCGATGACGAAGATGATGAAGGTGGACAAGCACAATATTTAATTAGAAAAAAAATATTAGAAGGTGATAAAGTTGAGGCAATAATTGCTCTACCAAGAGATATGTTTTATACAACTGATATTGCTGTCACTTTATGGATTTTAAATAATAACAAAAAAGCTGGTTCTTTAAACGGAAGAAACTTACGTGATAGAACTGGTGAAGTATTATTTATTGATTTAAGACAATGGAATGAAAATATTGAAGAGTATACAATAGATAAAGGTAAAAAGAAAAAGAAAACTGTATTTAACGAAAGTCAAATAGAAAAGGTAAAAGAAATTTACAACAATTGGCAATCTGTTGAATGTACGAATTCTGACAATTATAATGAACCTGAATTGTATAGATCAGTTAAATTGAGTGAAATTAAAAAGAAAAATTATACATTAATTCCAAGTAAGTATATAGAATTCATAGATCAAGATTTAAATATAAATTTCGATGAAGAAATGTCAAGAATTCAAAAAGAAATGATTAATATAATGAAATCTGAAAAAGAATCTCAAAAACTATTAGAAGAATCGTTTAAGGAGATTGGTTATGAAATTAAATAGAATTAGATTAGGAGATTATATTAATCAAGTTAATTTAAAAAATAGAAAAGATGAATATACAATTGATTGTGTTAGAGGAATATCAACACAAAAGAAATTTATTGATACAAAAGCTGATATGACAGGAGTATCATTAAAGAATTATAAAATTGTTAAACCATTTCAATTTGCTTACGTACCAGATACATCAAGAAGAGGAGACAAAATTTCTTTAGCTTTTAATGATACAGATAAAACTTTTTTAGTATCTTCAATATCAATTGTTTTTGAAGTAGATGCTACTATTATTAATCCTTATTATTTATTTATGTATTTTAATAGGCCAGAATTCGATAGATATACAAGATTTAATTCTTGGGGTTCCGCAAGAGAACCATTCGATTGGGATTCAATGTGTGATATTGAAATGGATTTACCAAATTTAGATATTCAAAACAAATATGTTAATATTTATGTTTCTATGAAAGAAAATCAATCATCATATGAAAATGGATTAGAAGATTTTAAATTAATATGTGATGGTTATATAGAAAAATTAAAAAAAGATGATATTTTAAAACCATTAGGGAAGTATCTTACTAGAAGAATGGAAAAAAACAAGGATTTTAGAGTTGAAAAATTAATAGGTGTTGGGAAAGAAGGATTTATTGATCCTAAACAATCAAAGGATGAAACAAATGGTCATATATGTTATTTAGTTAAGAAGAATGATTTTGTTTTTGCACCACCTCAATTACATCAAGGTTCTATAGATTATTATACAAATGATGAAGTTGTTAAATGTTCTGATGCATATATTGTTTTTTATATAAACAATGAGAAAGAACTTGATACAAACTATTTATTGATGTTACTTAAAAATCCAAATATTCAGCATATAATATGGTGGTATCGAGATGGTGTAAGGGAACAATTCAACTTTGAGCAATTAAAAGAATTGGAAATTCCTGTACCAGATATTGAAAAACAAAAATCTATAGCAAATATATATAAGTGTTACTATGAAAGAAAAAAAATTAATGATGAATTAATTAGTAGAATTAGAAATATATGTACAGTTTTAATAAAAGGCTCTTTATTGGAAGAAAGTAGGTGACATATGAATCAAGTATACGATAACGGAAAGTTTAATGAAGAAGAATTAGAAAATTCATTTATTGAATTGTTTAAATCTCTTGATTATCAATATGTTTGTGGAGAAAACATTCATAGATATTTTAAAGAGATATTATTATATGATGATTTAGCAAACTATTTAACAACTCGCTATAATGAGTTGTCAGAAAATGAAATTAAAAGAATAATTAGTATGCTTGATAATGTACCTGCTTTACCATTATATGAAGGAAATAAAGAAACATATAAAATAGTTACTGAAGGGTTTGATTTCAATAGGGATGATTCAAATTTACTACCAATCCATATTGAATTTATAAATTTTGAAGAGCCAAATAACAATATTTTTAAAATTGTTAATCAATATACAGTTGAAGATATTAGACAAAGAAGACCAGATTTATTAGTCTTTATTAATGGTATTCCTGTATCTATTTTTGAATTTAAAACAGCTATTGAAGAAGATAAAACTGTACATGATGCATGGGAGCAAATAACTATTAGATATGCTAGAGATATACCTAGTTTATTAAAATATAACTTTTTATCAGTTATTAGTGATGGAGCTAATACAAGATTAGGTACTATTTTTTCTCCATATAAATTTTACTATTCATGGAATAAAATTAATGATGATGAAAAAACAACCAATGGTATAAGTTCTTTAACTACTATGGTTAAAGGGGTATTTTCAAAAGAAAGATTAGTACATATTTTAAGAGACTTCGTATTTTATCCTGATGATAGTAAAAAATCTGAGGCAATTGTATGTAGATATCCTCAATACTTTGCTACTGTTAAAATGTTAAATAATTTAACTATACATAAAAGACCTGAGGGTGATGGAAAAGGTGGTATATATTTTGGAGCTACTGGATGTGGTAAAACATATACCATGTTATTCTTAGCTAGACAATTAATGCTTAGAGAAAAAGATAATTTCCACAACCCTACAATAATAATTATAACTGATAGAGAAGATCTTGACACTCAGGCTTCAAAATTGTTTGTAACTGCTAAAAAATATCTGCATGATAATAATGTTAGAAGTATTGAATCTAGACAAGATTTACACGATACTTTAGTTAATCGTGAAAGTGGAGGAATATATATCACCACTATCCAAAAATTTTGTGAATCAACAGGATTATTATCTGATAGAAGTAATATAATCTGTATTTCTGACGAAGCTCATAGAAGCCAAACTGGAACCGGATCTAAATTAAAGAAAACAGCAGATGGTGTATATACTACATATGGATTTGCTCATTATTTGAGAGAAAGCTTACCTAATGCAGTTTATTGTGGTTTTACTGGAACACCTATAGATGAAGCGATAGCGGTATTTGGTAGAGTGGTTGATAGTTATACAATGAAAGAATCAAGTGATGATGGTATAACTGTTAGAATATCTTATGAACCAAGATTAGCAAGAGTATTATTATCTGACGAAGATGCTAAGGAAATTCAAAAATACTATGATGAATGTGCTGAAGTAGGATCTAACCCAGAACAAATAGAAGAATCTAAAAAAGCCATGAGTAGAATGTCAGCAATTTTGGGGCATCCTGAAAAATTAAAAAAATTAGCCAAAGATATTGTTAAGCACTTTGAAGCTTTATGTGATGAAAAACCTGAGATTGTACAAAAAGGTATGATAGTTTGTTCTGATAGAAAAATAGCATTTAATTTATATAAAGAAATATTAAAATTAAGAAGTGATTGGGGAGTTGCTAAGAAATGTGATGATCCTTCAAAATTTACTGCTGATGAATTAGAACAACTAGTTGATGTACCAAAAATTAATATGGTCGCTACTCGTGGAGATAATGATGAACTAGAATTGTATAATTTATGTGGTACTAAAGAAAAACATAAATTTCTTGATGAACAATTTAAAAACGAAAAATCTAATTTCAAATTAGCTATTGTTGTAGATATGTGGATTACTGGATTTGATGTTCCATCTTTATCTGTTATGTATATTGATAAACCATTACAAAAACATACTCTTATACAAACTATTTCTCGTGTTAATAGAATATTTGATGGTAAAGATAAAGGAATAGTTGTTGATTATATTGGAATAAAAGATGAAATGCTTCAAGCAGTAAAAATATATGGAGGTCCACAAGAAAGCCCAATTGATGAAATCGAAATCTCATTAGGTATTTTTAGAAATCATTTAAAACTAGTAGATGATTTATTTGTCAATTTTAATTCTACAAAATTTTTTAATGGTTCTCCTTTAGATAGATTAAATTGTTTGAATTTTGGAGCTGAATTTGTACAAGAAACAAAAGATTTAGAAAATCGCTTTATGGGATTATCCAGAACATTAAAAAAAGCATATAACATAGTTTATCCTACTGGTGAATTATCTGAAGATGAAATTAATAAATCTCAATTTTATTTAGCAATTAGATCAATTATTTTTAAACAAACTATTGGCAATGCACCTGATGCTGAAATAATGAATGAAGTAGTAGAAGAAATGGTTAGAAAAGCTATTTCTTGTACTGGCGTTGAAAATATAGTAGGTGAAAAAGAATCATTAGAATTCTATACACCCGAGTTTGTTCGTCAATTAGTGGATATAGATTTACCTATAACAAAATTTAACGCTTTATTAAAGCTATTAAAGAAAGCTATTAAAGACTATGGAAAAGTAAACAGAATAAAAGCAATTGATTTTGATGAAAGATTAAAAAAAGTTGTTGAAGAATATAATGATAGGGATAAAATGGTATTTACTAATGAAGTTGTAAAAGAATTTGTTGATGGATTATCTAATGAATTATTATATATTTTAAAAGATTTAGAAGAAGACAAATCATCTTTTGAAGCAATGGGTATATCATTTGAAGAAAAAGCTTTCTATGATATTTTAACTAAGATTAGAGATACACACGGATTTGAATATGATGATACTAAATGTGTAGAATTGTCTAAGAAGATTAAAGAATTAGTTGATGATAAAACTCAATACGCTGATTTCTTTGTTAGAAATGATATAAGAAGTCAATTAGATGAAGATTTAACAGTATTATTATATAAAAATGGATATCCACCAGAGTGGGACGAAGAAGTATTTAATCAAGTAATGCTTCAAGCTGAGAATTTTAAAAAATATAATGGTTAAATAGTATGGAGAAAATAATGAATATTGGAAAATTAAAAGAAGTTGATATTAGGAGTTTATGGAAACATGAACAATATGATTTTTCAGAATGGTTATCTCATGAAGAAAACATTGAAGAATTAAATAATATATTAGGATTAACATTAACAGATGTATCTAAAGAGATATATGTCGGTTCATATAGATGTGATTTAGTAGCAGTTGATGAATCCACAGGTATTAAGATTATTATTGAAAATCAATTAGAATCATCTAATCATGATCATTTGGGTAAAATAATAACTTATGCTTCCGGGCTGGATGCTCAAGTAGTAGTATGGATAGTTACACATGCTAAAGAAGAACATAGAAGTGCTATTGAATGGCTAAATAATAATACTAATAGTAATATAAATTTCTTCTTAATTGAATTACATGCTTATAAAATAGGAGATTCTTTACCAGCACCTTATTTTGAAGTAATTGAAAAGCCAAATGATTTTATTAAAAATACTAATAAAACAAAAAATAGTAGTGGTGAGTTAAATAAATCTCAGTCTGAGAAATTGATCTTTTGGAATAGATTCAATGAATTATTAGAGGAAAAAGGAAAACCTTTTAATATGAGAAAAGCAACAACAGACCATTGGTATGATGTTGCTATTGGTTCTAGTTCATCACATATTTCTATTGAATTAATTAATAAAGAAAAACACATTAGAATAGGTTTATATATGGTTGATGATAAGGAATATTTTGATAAATTATTTGAAAATAAAAATAGTATTGAAAAAGATTTAGGTTTGGAATTAGAATGGCTAAGAGAGTGTTCTGGTAATGTAAGTAGAATTAAATATAAATTATCAGGATTAGATTATGCGGATCACTCAAATTATGATGATTTAATTAATAAATCTATTGAAATTGCAGCTAAAATGCAAGAAGTATTTAAAAAATATTTATAATATATTAGGGATGTTAGATTAACATCTCTTTTTTAGTGATATTTTTTTGTAACAGTGATTTTTTTGTGAAGTTTTTAAATTTTCTTCACTGTTTTTTTCGTTGATTTTTCGTTGTTTTATCTATAATTAGTGAAAAAGTGAAATTTTCTTTTAAATTAGAAGTAGAAAATAATAAAAAAATAAAAAAAAACTGTACAAACGGTAACGTTTGGACAGCTTAAGAAAAAAGTTAACTTCTTCACTGGATATTAAATAATCCATTGTTTTATAACGGATATAATTAGGTGAAGAATTTTTTCTTTTTTTATGTTATAAAAGTCAATATAAAAATGCACAAAAATGGTAAAGTTAAAATGTCATAATTAATAATATCCATTATATATTGCTGGGGGGTCATTATTTTGTTTAAAAATTTGCTTATCAGTAAATAATTATGAATGAAGATAAAAGTCAATAGTTGTCTAAACAACGAAGCTTGCTATTGACTTTTATCAAATGAGTAATACACTTATCAAAGCAAGTTTTAAAATTATGATATTTCTAACTTTTCTTTTAGTTCTTTTAGTCTATAAGATTTACCTTTAATATTTACTATTTCAGAATGATGTATAAGTCTATCAATAATAGCATTAGCGATTGTAACATCTCCAAAAGTTTCATTCCACCTATCAAAGCTTAGATTAGTAGTAATAATAGTAGACTTGTTTTCATATCTTTTAGAAATTAACTGGAAGAATAAATTGGCACCATTTCTATCAGTAGGTAAATATCCTATCTCATCAATTATCAGTAGTTGATATTTACAATAGTGTTTTATTCTTTCTGCTGATTTATTTTCTTTATGAGCTTCTAATAAATTATTAATCAAGTCGTTACAATTAATAAAATATACAGAGTGTCTTTTAGATGCGGCTTCTATTCCTATAGATATTGCTAAGTGAGTTTTCCCAACACCACTATCACCATAAAAGATTATATTTTTCTTTTCTTCTAAAAATCTTAAAGTTGACAAATCTATTATTTTATTACGATTTATCGATGGTTGAAAATCAAAGTCAAAGTCATTAAGTGTTTTAACAAAAGGAAAATGGGCTACTTTTATATTATTCTGACTATATCTTTTCTCTCTATGTTTTAACTCTTCTTCTAATAGTAGATTAAGACCTTCTAGAAAAGATAAATTATCATTAGTTATTTTATCTAAATATTCTGAGATATGTTCCTTAATACCTAGTAATTTTAAATCAGTTAATTTATTTAATGTATCATTTATCATTAGTTATTCCTCCTCAATTTTTATATCATTTAAACTTCTTAAATCTTTATTAATATTATTTTTAAGTCTATTTTTAGCTTGTTCACTTATACTAGAATGTTCTAATATATCTTTATAGTCTTCAAGTTTATAATTGTAATGAGTATCATTATTTTT
Source organism: Candidatus Onthousia excrementipullorum (assembly GCA_018712385.1). Lineage (GTDB taxonomy): Bacteria > Bacillota_I > Bacilli_A > RF39 > UBA660 > Onthousia > Onthousia excrementipullorum. Next base: position 55,060 of record DVHC01000043.1, read on the forward strand.
GCTATACTTCCTTACAAGAATTGTGTTAGAATATATGTAGATGAATTCATCATCTTCATTAACTTGAAGAGTTTTGCCAACATAATTTATTGGCACAGAATATTTTTTTCCTTTATAATTAATCATTGATTCTTTAGTAACTTTATACTTAGGTCTATTATTTGTATATTGCATTAATAAATCAAGATTAACAGGAATTAAATATTCTTTTTCTTTTACAAAATCAGTTATTGGAATTTTGTTTGTCGCTTGTGATATTTCTTCATAGTTTAAACTGTGAAGAATTTTATTAACGATTATTTTTAAATCATTCCAATCTTTAATTTGATAATCAAATGCTTTTAGTCTATTCATAATTTTTGCAAGTGTTTCTACTTTACCTTTAGTCATTGGTCTATAAGGTCTACAGGTATAAATGATAAAGCCTGCATCTTTAGCATAATAACTCATTTTATTATTTATTATTACTTTTTTAAAATCACTTTTAGCTTGATCTACAACTGTTTTCATATTATCAAATATTATTTCTTCTGTTACTCCACCAAAATAATTAAATGCATTATTTAAACATCTAAATAGAGTTTTTTGTTCTCTATTTTCAGTAAGTTCTATATACTTCATCCTAGAACAACCTAATACTATTAAGAAAATATTAAATGTAATTTTATTATTATCAGTAGTGTGTAATATCATACTTTCTTTCCAATCAACTTGTGATTGATAACCCATAATAGTATTAAATCTAATTGTAAGATTATCTATAATTTTCTTTTTCTTCTTAGAAACATATTTTTTTACAGTACTATAACTTCCTGTATAATTATATTTCAGTTTTAATAAACAATATATTCCAGTTGCAGGAGCATTATTATTTTCTAATACTTTATCTATAATCGATTTATATCCATCTAATATTGAAGTATAAACTCTAGTTTTTTTAGACATTTTATATTTTTCAGGATTTAGTCTTCTATCTATAGTTCTCCAACAACATCCATACTGTCTTGCCAGTGCTGATTTATTAATTTTAACACCTCCTTTCAATAAATTATCTGCTGTAATATCTTTTCTCATTTTGTACCTCCTTTATGGCAATTCTTACCATAAAATAAGTATACCAAATTGAAAAAAAGTAATAAAAACTGTGCACTTTTAACTTTACCGTTTTTATTACTTTTTATATTACCATTTACATATGTGAAGTATTTAATTATGTTAAGTTTTTTTGTAGAATAAATTGTAGAGATATTAATTAAAATATATTTGAAAAAGTACGATTTTACAAACATCTAATATTTAACGATATTAGGTGTTTCTTTATGTTTGAAAAAGTTATATTTTTATTTTTTAAATATTTGAAAAAAATTCATAGGTTTTCAAATATTATCGTGCCTATATTTTTAGAATAATATACGATTATATTTGGAGGTGTTTTTAATGAAAGAAGAAATATCAAAAAATATTATTAAACAATTATGTAATGACTTCGTAGACACTATATGCGTTGGTCTTGAAGAATACCCTGATGAATTTCCTTATACTTTAGCTTGTATTAATTTTATTTATGAATTAAAGGTTAAAGGAATATATTTTAATTTTAAAATAATTTCGGAGTGTTCTAATATTTTAGAAAGTATGTATAACGAATCAATTAAGTATTTAGCGAGGTAAATATGAGTAGTAGAAAATTTGGATACGGAAGAGTATCTAGTAAAGATCAAAATGAAGCTAGACAACTTAAAGCATTTAAAGATTTCGGTATAGATGATAGGGATATATATGTTGATAAAAAATCTGGTAAAGATTTTGATAGGGAACAATATAAATTATTAAAAAATATATTAAGAGAAGATGATTTATTAGTTATTCAATCCATTGATCGTCTCGGAAGAAATTATGAAATGATCGTAAATGAGTGGAAAGATATAACTAAAAATATTAAAGCTGATATTTTTGTATTAGATATGCCGTTATTAGATACTAGACAAAAGAAAGATTTATTAGGAACATTTATTAACGATTTAATATTAAGTTTATTATCCTATGTTGCTCAAACTGAAAGAGAAAAAATAAAAATACGTCAAAGACAAGGAATTGATATAGCATTAGCTAACGGTATTAAATTCGGCCGCCCTAAAATTCAGAAACCGGATAATTATGATGAAGTTATAGGGCTATGGAAGAATAAACAAATAACCGCGAGAGAGGCAATGAAATTATTAAATTTAAAACCTAATACATTTTATAATATGGTAAGGTTGGATGAAAATATTAAGAAAAATAATTGAAATAATATACAATTAAAAACAAATGTAGTATAA
>DVHC01000044.1 GCA_018712385.1 Candidatus Onthousia excrementipullorum
AGTTCGTGGACTAGAAAAAAATAAAAATAATGCCACGATGATTTTTGCGTGTCATAATTTAAAGAAAATGGCAATGTGGAGATGGAAAAGTAATCCAAATACCAACGAAAATAAGGTTGTTTTTTTCAAAAAATGGGAATTTTTAAAATTTATCAAACAAAAAGCGATATGTTCGAATTAAACATACCACTTTGTCAACAGTCTGTATCAAGTAGGTGTATTACTTGATGTTTTTTTATTTTTTTGTTATAATAAGCCTACACTTTAAAGGAGATGACAAAATGACTATTAGAGATAATGAAGAGATGGAAAAAAACAATCTTTTAAATGCTATGAACAAAGCTAGTTCTATAGAAGAATTATTAGATTTAAAATGGCAGTTTACTAAAATTTTTAATACAAGATACTATACTATTAAAGCCTCAACTTTCTATAAGAATGTTGAAAGAATTGCCTATGTTAATGCTCTTAGAAATATAAGTAATATTGTTAATGATTTAATTAAAAATAAGAGTATAGAAGAAATAAAAGATGAATATAATACTACGTTAAAATCTATTAAGAAAATGTTTAATCTCTATAGTAAAAATGGTGCTTACCAAGATAGGATATTAGAAATTATAAATAAAATGAATGTAATGAAAGAAAGCGAAAAAATAAATCACGATTTAGACTTTCTTTGTGCTAAAACAGCCTTACAATTATTTATAGATAACGATGTTTATAATGCAGATGATGCTAAAGAAAAAGCTCATGTTAATTCTACCGATTATAGTTTCTATCTTAATCTTTTAAAAGATAAGAGGCATCCACTTTATTGTAAATATCATAATATTTCTACTAAACATAAAAGTATATTATATAAAGCATCCTATAGAAAAAAACAATTTAATACAAATAAAACTACTGAAATAAGTAATTATACTAATATAGAATTAATTAGTATTTTAAGTAATAAAACTTCCTTAGATTTTATTAATTTTTCATCTTATTACAATCTAAATAATATAATATTTTCTTCTATATTAAAGATGAATAAAAATCTAATTTATGAAATCGCTAATAATAGAGAAAATACATGGTATATATATAATTACTATGTTTCTATGTATAGACAAGTAGCAGAAGAAGTAATTAGAGATATTAAAATGTTAAGTAAAGAAAAATTTAAAACTCCTCTTGATTTATATAAATATTATTCTAATAATTATAATCTTTTATATATTGCAAAAATTGCTAAAGAACTTCCTAATTTAAAAAATAATACTTTAATATTAAGATATATAGAGAAGTTTCCTAGTTTATTTGAATTTTTAGATGAAAAAAGTATTAATAATATTAAACTTAAAGGGCATATATTTTGTCTTAGTGACGTTATTACTTTTACTAATAGTGATTTAAAAAATGCCATTACTGATATTGAAGAGAAAGGAATGCCTATATTAAAGGGAGTGTTATTTGGTTCTATTAAAAGACAAGTAGATATTAAAAACAATAAAGTTAAGAAGAAAACACTATGTTAAATAATAATTTATTAAGTGAAAAAGAAGGAGATTAGTTTTCCTTCTTTTGTTTTTCTAAGTATAAATAAATCTCTTTTAGTTTATGTTCATAGCCTAAATCTTTAGGATGATAATATTTCTTATTCTTTAACTTATCAGGTAAGTATTGTTGTTTAACAAAAGCATTTTTATAGTCATGAGGATATTTATAAGTATCACTTGGATTCTTTAAGTGTTTAGGAATATCACCGACATTACCTTTTTCTATATCACTTAATGCTTCATCTAAAGCGATATGAGCAGTATTACTTTTAGGAGATAGAGCCATTTCTGTAACAATAGTACCTAAAGGAATTCTAGCTTCCGGTAACCCTACTAATTTTGCGGCATCAATTGCTGCCATTACTTTAGGACCAATAGAAGGATTAGCAAGACCTATATCTTCATAGGCAATAACAGACATACGTCTAAAGATACTATCTAAATCTCCTATTGTAATTAATCTTGCTAAATAGTGTAGTGAAGCATCAACATCACTTCCTCTAATAGATTTTTGAAAAGCCGATAACATATCATAGTAACCATCACCATTTTTATCAGCATTAAATACCGGTTTACTATTAATCTTTTTAACAACATCTATATCTACTTTAAAATCATTAGTAGAGTAGTAAGATATCTCTAAAAGGTTATATGCATATCTTAAATCATTACCTGAAGCCCTTGCAATATAATTAATAGTATCATCATCTATCTTTATATTAGGTAAATAAGGGCTACTAACCGCTTTCTTTAACCCTTCAACAATATCGCTTGTCTCTAAATCCTTAAGTTCAAACAACTGACACCTTGATCTAATTGCAGGATTAATAGAGTGATACGGATTACTTGTAGTCATACCTATTAAAGTAATAAGACCACTTTCTAAACAAGGTAATAAGATATCTTGTTTATCTTTATTAAGTCTATGTATTTCATCCATAACTAAAACAATACCATCATACATTTTCGCTTCTTCTATAACAATATCTAAATCCTTCTTAGAATTAACTGTAGCATTTAAAAATCTATGTCTAACTCCTAAGTCATTAATAATAGCATTGGCAATAGAAGTTTTACCTATACCAGGTTTACCATATAAAATCATGGAAAATAACTTCTTGTTCTTAACTAAATTACTAAGAATCATATTATCTCCCACTAAATGTTTTTGTCCTATTACTTCTTTTAGGGAAGTAGGGGCAAGTTTTAAAGCTAGAGGTTTATCCATATGTATCACTTCCTTTAGTTATTTTATCAAAAAATACTGTTTTTTTAAAGATATTGATGTTATACTTTATTTATGGAGGGTTTCGTATGGATGAGAAAATAGAAGATTATTATAAAGAATATAAAATAATAGATGCTCTTATAAAACAAGAATTAAATAATAAAGAGGTTTTATATAACAAATTAATTAATACCAAAGCTGGTAAGCTATATTTAAATTTAACTGAGGAACAAAGAAAAGATTTTAGAGATATTTATAGTGATAGCGATATTATAAGATATTATTTTGCAGAGACTAATATTGAAAAATATAATCGAGATAAAACTATTTTATTTTTGGATGTAGCAGGTAGTGATTGTTTTCCTTTAAATAAAGAAAGTTTTTTAAATCTCTATGTAAAAGATGGTGTTGATACTTATAATGCATTAACTGATGAATCTACTAAAGATTTAGATATTAGTGATGGTATTAAAAAATTTATACAAGAAATTATAGGCTATATATATGGCTTTTCTGATGAATTGTCTATTGATGATATACCATTAATTAAAGTGATTTATGATAAATTAAATAATAATAAAGATAAAGATTACTCTACAACAGATTCTGTTACATTTGTACAAGAAATTATCTTAGATAAAGTTAAGAGAATCCATACCATAGATAAAAAATATATTACTTATAAAGAAAATAGACGTAATGTTATTGCAGATTTAAAAGAGAAAATAGATGAAAATGAGACGGAAATAAGAAACAGTGACAGTGGCTTTAAGTATTTGTTATTATCTTTGGTAGAAACTGCTAAATATGAAGTTAGTCTATTAGAAGGAAAAAGAGTTAGTGCTCTTTTAAAAGAAATAGAAGAAAGTAATATGAGGGAAAGCGATAAAGATTACTTTAAAGATGCTCTTGTCAAAGCATATTATAATTTAACAAATATTGAATTTAGAAAACAAAGTAAATATTTTGATAATGACAATGATATTTGTTATGCTACTTTTGAGACAGCTAATCCTGAGATAAATAAGAGATTAATTAAAATGAGACGAGGGTAGTAGGTGAAAAATATGCAGTATAATAAGAATAAATTTAATGATTATTTAAGAAATTATTTAGATATTAGGCAGCGAATAGATAATACTAAAAAGACAATTAATGAACTTATAGAAGATGAGAAATTAAAAGAAACACTTAGTTTTTATAGTGATTTAGATGATGTTAATAAGAAAAGATTTGATAGAATTAATTGTAATAATGATTATGTTAGATATAAATTGAACAGGAGAATACTTATAGAATTAAATGGGGGACTACTTAACTTATATAAAGATTTTATAGAAAGTGATGCTTTTCCTTTTTCTAAAGACGATTACCATTTCTTTGTTAGTAGTGATACATATTTAGTTGATGCAATTACTGATATAGATAGTAGCAAATTAACTAAAGAAGAAAATATACTGCTAAGTGATAGTATAACTTCAGTATATAAATATAATCCTACTGATTATAGTAATGATGATATACCTTTAATAAAAGTATTATATTTAAAAGATAAAGATGTCTATAAAACTTATGAAACGTTATGTTCTGCTATTAAAAGTGATATTAGAGTAATTAAAACTTTAGATGAAAAAGGAAGAAATATTTGTTCTCTTGATACATATCAATATAAAGATATGTGGAAAATAGATCATTTTATTAATAAATTATCAATTCAAGAGCAGAGAATATTAAATAGCAATAGTAAATATAAAGATTTGTTATTATTTTCTATTAGATCTGCATTTTATGAACTTGAATTATTGAGTGGAACTAGAGTGACTGAGATTTTAGGATATTTAGAAAATATGGATATAGTAAATCAACATCAAGAAAGAAAAAAAGAGTATGAAATAGATGCCTTAATAAAAGCATATTACAATTTATGTGATATTAACTTTAGAGAAAATAGTAACTATTTTAGTGGAGATGATTATATTTTTGCAAAATTTGAGACTGCTAATCCTAAAGTTAATGAAAGAATACTAAAAATGAAGAGAAGGTGATTTAATGGTTAGTAATATAAAAATATATCCGCTTAGTTATAGGTATAATTTAAAAGGCTTTAACATAGTAACTTTTAATACTAATATATCTGTTCCTTTAAGTTATAGATATAATTTAAGAGGTTTTGATAAAGTAGAATTACCAAATAAAGTTAAAACATTAAAAATAGAAAGAAGTAAGATATGAAACGTAGTGAAGTAGATAGAGAAAAAATTAGTCCTATGATGAGACAGTATTTAGAAATAAAAGATAAGTATGAAGATACTATTATCTTTTTTAGGCTTGGAGATTTTTATGAAATGTTCTTTGAAGATGCTGTTATTGCATCCAGGGAGCTTGAATTAACTCTAACAGGACGTAATGCTGGGCTTGATGAGCGTGTTCCTATGTGTGGTATCCCTTTTAAAGCTTATGAGGGGTACTTAGATAAGTTAATAGATAAAGGTTATAAAGTTGCCATAGTTGAACAGTTGGAAGATCCTAAGACTACTAAAGATATGGTAAAAAGGGATGTTATTCAAGTAGTTACTAAAGGCACAAGATTAGATTCATCTATTAATGCTAAAGATAATAACTTTATTGCCTCTATCTATGACTTAGAATACTGTTATGTTTTATCATACTCTGATGTCTCTACTGGAGAAGTATATGTCTTATTAGAAAATGGTGATATAGAATCTTTACTTAGAGAAGTATTAAGACATAATTTTAGTGAAATAATCGTCAATAATAAAATAGATAGAGAGTTTGTTAATACTTTAAGAACTACTTATCACTTAAACGTTACTATCTACGAGGAATTATATAGTGGTAGTGATTATAGTTATGTCTATAAAAACTTAAAAGATGTAAGAGAAGAGACTGGTATTAAACATTTACTTTCATATCTTACTAATACTAAAAAAGGGGATTTATCACATCTAACAGAAGCAAGGGTAGAAGATACTAAAGAACACTTATTAATAGATAATAATACGAAAAGAAATTTAGAACTTACTGAGACTGTTAGATTAAGAGAAAGAACTTATAGTTTATTATGGCTTTTAGATAAGAATAAAACTGCAATGGGGAGTAGACTTTTAAAGCAAAATATAGAGAATCCTTTAACTAATAAGAAAGAAATAGAAAAAAGATATGACTTTGTAGATAAGTTAAGAGTAGAGTTTATTTTAAGAGATGACTTAAAAAATAACTTAAATGAAGTTTATGACTTAGAACGACTTGCTAGTAGAATTACTTATGGTAATTTAAATGCTAGAGACTTGCTTCAACTTAAAAATAGTTTAAAGGTATTACCAGATATTAAGAGAATTTTAAAAGAATTAAACTATTATAAAGAAATAGAGGACTTTCCAGAAGTATTTAGTTTACTTGATAAAAGTATAGTAGAAGATCCTCCTATTACCTTAAGAGAAGGACATCTTATTAAAGATGGGTATAATGATGAGTTAGACGAGTTAAGGAAAGTATCTAGTGGTTCTAAAGACTTTATCTTAGAACTTGAACAAAAAGAGAAGGAAAGAACTGGTATTAAGAACTTAAAAGTAGGGTTTAATAAAGTCTTTGGTTATTATATAGAAGTTAGTAAAGGACAGGTTAAAGAATTAAAAGATGAATACGGGTATGAAAGAAAACAAACCTTATCTAACTGTGAGAGATTTATTACTCCTTTACTTAAAGAAAAAGAAAATATTATCTTAGGGGCAGAAGAGAAAATTATTAACTTAGAATATGATTTATTTATGAAGATTAGAGAGACTATTAAAAGATATATTCATCCTTTACAGAAAACTGCTAATATCATCGCTGAAGTTGATATGTTACAAGCATTCTCTACTGTTTCTGATATGTATAATTTTGTAAGACCTACTATTACAGATAACCATTCAGTAAAGATAATTGCTTCCCGTCATCCTGTTATCGAAGAAGTAATGGCAAAAGAAGATAAGAAGTATGTCTCTAATGATATAATTATGGATGAAGATACAAGTATACTTTTAATAACAGGCCCTAATATGGCTGGTAAATCAACTTATATGAGGCAGTTTGCCATTACAGTTATCATGGCTCAAATAGGTTGTTTTGTACCTGCAAAGAGTTGTTCTATGCCAATATTTGATAAAATCTTTACAAGAATAGGGGCAAGTGATGACTTAGTTAGTGGTGAGTCTACATTCATGGTAGAGATGAAAGAAGCGAACCTTGCTTTAGAGAATGCTACTAAGAACAGTTTAATTTTATTTGATGAGTTAGGACGTGGAACTGCTACATATGACGGAATGAGTCTTGCTCAAGCGATATTAGAATATATCCATGATAAAATAGGAGCGAAGACGATGTTTTCTACACATTACCATGAACTTACTAGTCTATCTAATAGTCTAAAACATCTGCAAAATGTTCATGTCTCTGCAGTTGAAGAAGATGGTGTTTTAACCTTCTTACATAAGATAAAACTAGGGGCGGTAGATAAGAGTTATGGCCTTAATGTAGCATCTCTTGCTCACTTACCATCATCTTTAATTAAAAGGGCAGAAGAAATACTTAATGTCTATGAGAGTGAAGGGGTTAAAGAAAGGGAATTTACTCAGACTAGTTTATTTAGTCTTGATGAAGAAGAAGTGAAAGTTGAAGAGAAAGTTAATGAAATAGAAGAGATGGTTAAAGAGTGTGACCCCCTAAATATGACACCAATTAATGCTTTAAACTTCTTATATGAATTAAAAGAAAAAATAAAGAAAGAAGATGTTTAAAATGGAAGTAGATTTATTACAGTTAATAAAAGATAGAATGCCTAACTTAGAAAAAAATGATGTTGTTTGCAAATTATTAGATTATTTTCTTAAGGATAACTATTCTTCAAATCTATTTACATTATCTGATGAAATGATTAGCCTTAAAGATGGCACTTATATTATTATTTATAATGATAATAATATTGATATTGCAAAAACTAATGAAGAAGTGGGAGTAGAAGAGGATATTAGGTTTAACATTATAGATGATAATAGTTTTGATATATTATATTGTAATTATGATGTTAATGGTAATAAACCTTTAGTTAAAAGTTTTAACTTATCAGTATTTAATAATAAGTTAAGTAGTGCAGTTATTAGTGAATGGGATTTTTCTAGGGAAATGGAAGGACTTCTTCCCTATATATCAAATATACTTGCTATTATAAATCCAAATATGGATTATTATGAAGAACTTAAACAATTAATAGATAAATGTTCTGCTACAAATATAATTGCACATTATAAAATTTTAAGTGTAGATGATAAAAAAATAACTACTGATGAGGATGATGTACTATTAGAAGAACCACTTGATAAAGATATTATTGAGGTGTTGGATGGATTTTTTGACTTTTCTAAGGAAGAACATAGTAAATCTAATCAAGCTATGTATGATAGTCTTTTAACTGTAGAAGATAGTATAGAAAATATTAATACTCCTAAAGAAAGACAATATATATTAATTAATAATAGAAAATAAAAAGGGATGATAACTAATGAATTATGTATTATTATATAAAGATACTAAAAAGAATATAAACTACTATTATAATTTTAATGATAAGTTAGTTTATACTAGTGATAATAAAAATAATAATTGTAATATAGTAGGAGTAATTGGTATTATTATAGGCTTTATCTTCTATCTTACTTTCACTTGCCTTAGTTACTATTTGCCATATTCATATCTATTTATAGTACTAGTTGGAGTTATATTTGGTATAGTTATAACACTTATTGCCAATTCTACTATTAAAGATATCTTTATAGAAAAAGGAAAGAAAGTGTCTTTAGATAAACTAAGAGAAATGTATAAGAAGAATAAATCATTCAGAATTAAATATTTTATTCTACTAGTTGCTTTCTTTATTCTAACAATATTAAATCTAGTATTGTATCAAAATATTACTACTATAAATTGCCTTTTATTTACAAGTACTATAATGACAACATTTTTATTACTTTTATATAGGCCAATTAATAGTTTTAAGTTTTATAAAATAATTAATAAATAACGAGGTAATTATGAAAGAAGAATTAGAAATATGTGTTAAAGTATTAGTTCCATTTAAGGAAATTATTAGTGATATGTTAGAAAAAGGGTTTCATGTTCAAGAAGAATTTCAACTTAATGATATTTATATGGTTCAAAAAGATAAGGAAATATCTTTGAAAGAAGCTGATAGACTTTTATCTAATTATGTTTTAGTTAGAGAAACAGTAGGTAAAAGAATATTGCTAACTTTAAAAAATAAGGAAATTAATTCTAAAGGTGAAATAGTAAAACAAAGTTCTGTTAAATGTCCTATTTGTAGTGTTGAAGATGGTTATAAGTTTATGAAAGAATTAGGATATAAGAAATTGTTAGAGATAAGAGATCATAATATTTTGCTATCTAATGGAAAAAATGAGATATATGTACAAGATGTAGAAGGATTAGGTACTTATATAGAGATGGAACAAAAAAATTTATTACTTGATAATAATAATGGTAATAATATTGAAGAAATGATTAATACTTTAAATAGTTATAATCTGAAAATAGATAAGAGTAACTACTTTGCTAAAAAATCTTATGATATGTTAAAGAAAGTTATAGAAAATAAATAATTTTACCTACATATAACTAATTAATAATAGATATTATTGAGATAGAACAAACATTTAATAATGTTTGCTCTTTTCATATGTGACTTTTTTTGATAAAATTAAATAGAGAAAGAGAAGTGATACTTTTGAAAACAAGAAATGAAGTAAGAGAAATAGCTCTTCGTATAATTTATAAAATAAATATATTTGATGATGCTAATGTTTATTATGATGTAGATGATTTAATTAAAGAAGAGTATGAAGTTGAAAATGATTTTGTTAATTCTTTAGTTAATGGAGTTATAGAGAAAAGAGAAGAGTTAACTAATTTAGTTAATAAATATATGTCTGATTGGGCTCTTAATAGATTAAATAAAGTAGATCAGGCTTTATTCCTTTTATCTAGTTATGAGTTAAAGTATCTTGATACTCCTAGTATTGTTAGTATTAATGAGTGGGTAGAGGTATCTAAAAAATATAGTGATGAGAAAATTACTAAGATGTTAAATGGGGTTTTAGATAATATTTATCATAGTGAGGATGTAAATGAATAAAGAATACTTAACAGTTAGTCAGTTAACTAAATATATTAAATATAAGTTAGATAATGATATTAATTTAAGAGAAGTCTATCTTAAAGGAGAAATATCTAACTTTAAAGCTCATACTAGGGGACACTTTTATTTTACTATTAAAGATGAAGGTAGTAGAATTAATGCTGTTATGTTTGCAAGTAGTGCTAGTAAAGTTAAATTTACTCCTGAAGATGGTATGAAGATTCTTGTAACTGGAAGAATATCTGTTTATGAAGCGACAGGGGGATATCAGATTTATGTTAATGAAATGATGGAAGATGGAGTAGGTAATCTTTATGTAGCTTTTGAACAGTTAAAGAAGAAACTTGCTAGTGAAGGATTATTTGATGAGGCGAGAAAAAAAAGAATACCTAAGATACCAGAACGTGTTGGAGTAATAACGGCATCAACAGGGGCTGCAATACGTGATATAATATCTACTATTAATAGAAGGTTTCCTTTAACAGAAGTTATACTTTTACCTAGTTTAGTACAAGGAGAAGGTGCTAAAGAAGATATTGTAAGACAGATTAAAAGAGCTGAAGACTATAATCTTGATGTTTTAATAGTAGGTAGAGGAGGAGGCTCTATTGAAGACTTATGGGCCTTTAATGAAGAAATTGTGGCAAGAGCAATATCCCAGTGTCCTATACCAGTAATAAGTGCCGTAGGACATGAGATAGACTTTACTATTGCAGACTTTGTTGCAGACCTTAGAGCACCTACACCTACTGGAGCGGCAGAGATTGCAGTTCCTAATAAGACTGATGTTATAAATTATATTAATCAGTTAAATTTAAGAAGTAGGAAAGCAGTAGGTACAATACTAGAGTTAAAGAAAAAGAGACTTGATAATATTAAGGAACATTATATTTTAAATAATCCTTTAGATTTATATTCTGCTAAGATTCAAAAACTTGATTATTTAACAGAGAGTTTAGTTAAAAATTATAAAGTTATTATTGATAAAGAGAAGATTAAACTAAATAATATTAAAACAAGACCTTTATTTAGTAATCCTTTAGTAATATTAGATAAGACTAAACAAAAATATGCATTATTATTAAGTAAATTAGATGCCTTATCACCTTTAAAAACCCTTGAGAGGGGTTATGGTATTGTTAAACTTAATGATAAAGCTGTAACTAGTATAGAAGACTTAAAAAAGGATGATTTAATAAATATAGAATTAAAAGATGGTAGTAAGGAAGCTATCATAAAGTAGGAGGAATTGATTATGGAAAAGAAAGAAATGAAATTTGAAGAGAAAATAGAGGAGTTAGAAACACTTGTTAAAGCTTTAGAAAATGGTGATGTTCCTTTAGATGAAGCGATAGATTATTTTACTAAAGCAACTAAACTTGCTAGTCTATGTGATAAAGATTTAAAAGAAGCTGAAAAAGCTTTAACATCTATAGTTAATGAAGATGGTAGTCTATCTGAATTTAAAGGAGAAGTAGAAGCATAATTATGAGAGAGATAAAAATACATGGTATCTATAAACACTTTAAAGGGGATTATTACTTAGTTGAAGAGATTGCTAAAGACTGTGAGACTTTAGAAGATTTGGTTATATATAGAAAACTATATGAAGATGGAAGTTGTTGGGTTAGACCTTTAAAAGATTTTATAGGAAAAGTTAATCATGAAAAGTATCCTAATGTAGAACAAGAGTATAAGTTTGAACTTATAGAACCATATAGTAAAAGAGAGAGATTTAATGAGTAGAGTAATTATATATAAAAGTAAAACAGGGCATACTGAAAGATATGCTAGGATGCTTAGTAAAGAGTTAAATATCCCATGTTATTCATATAATGATGCTAAAGTTAGTGAAAATGATGAGATAATATTCCTTAGTTATATCTATGCTTATAAAATAATGGGGCTTTCTAAAATATTAAAGAGATATAAAGTAAAAGTAATTATTGCTGTAGGTGCACTTGCCTATAGTAAAGATTATCTTAATACTCTAAAAGATGCTAATAATATAAAACTTCCTTTCTTTTATCTAAGAGGAGGAATTGATTACAGTAAATTAAATTTTTTCTTTAGAAAGTTTCTTCCTGTTATTGGTAAAGGTATTGCTAAAGATGATAAAGAACTCTTAAACTTATTTAAAAATGGTGGAGACTTTGTTACTAAAGATAACTTAAACGAAGTACTTAATTACTTAAAATAGCTATTAATTTAGTTATTTTTTTATTGTAAAAAGTGCTAGTTAGTTGCTAGCACTCTTATCTCCTTCTTCTAACATTGTTGTTATGAAAATACCATACCCTTTCTTAGCATCACTTACAATAACATGAGTAACGGCACCTATTATCTTATTATTCTGAATAATAGGGGAACCACTCATACCTTGGATGACACCTCCGGTTTCTTTTAAAAGTTCTTCATCTGTTATTTCAAAAAGAATATTTTTAATATCAGTATCTTTATTAACATTTAAAATATTTATCTTATATTCTTTTACTTCATTACCATTAATAACAGTCCTTATTATCGCTTCACCTTTCTTGACATCATCTTTTGTTCCTACTTCTAAAGCTTCAGTATCTAAGAGTTCACTCGAATACTTTCCAAAAATACCGGACTCTTCATTAGAATTAATCTTACCATAAGTTACAGATTCATCATATGTCGCATTTTTCTCTCCAGGTGAACCATTTTCACTTTTGGTATTATCAGTTACTGTGGCTTTAAAGATTTTACCATCTTTAATTTCAAATCTTTCACCAGTAGTTCTCTCAGTTATTTCATGACCTAAAGCACCGAATATAGTAGTCTTAGGGTCGATATAAGTAAGTGTACCAATTCCTGTTATTTCATCTTTTACATAAAGACCTGTTTTACAGACGGCATCACTATCACAAATCATATCTAAAGTTAAATTAGAAGACTTACCATTTCTAATAATAGTTACATCTAACTGATTATTACTATCTGCTTCTTCATTTACTGCTTTTACCATTTCATCTATATTATTTACTTTGGTATTATTAATTTCTGTAATAGTATCACCGATTAGAAATCCTGCATCTTTTCCAATATATTTACTATCTACTTCATAAAAGCCAACTACTAAAACACCTTTAGAATTAACTTCTATACCAATGGTTTCTCCACCTGGGATAATATATTTGGAATAAGCATAGATGTTTGTGGGCATAATAAATAGTATAAGAAGAGGAAAAATTATTTGTAGCTTTAATTTTTTTAAAAAATGCATTTTAATCACTCCTTAGCTACATTACTATTATGGAGCATTTTAAGAAAAAAAGACGTGTTAAATCTTGCCAATATTAAACAAATATGATATAATATAGAGCTAATTAAGGGGGAATACTATGAAAGTATGGAAAACTGCTAAATTTTTAAAAAAAGATAAAAATATAGAGTTAATTACTAGAAGTTATATTAATTATATATATAAATATGGACCAATTAACGATATTATTAGAAAATATAATATTAATCCTAGTGATGTCTATAAATTAAATCAATATACTGCTAATAGAATTGCAGGATTACTAATATTATATCTTGCTAAAGATAAGAAAAGACTTAATGATATAGTGTTAAAATATGATACTAGTGATTTATTAGTTAGTGATATAACACCAGAAATAGAAGGATATATAGAAAGGTAAGGGGAGTTTTATGGAAGCGAAAAAAGTTAAAAGTAATTATAATAAAAAGAAGAATGTTAAAAAGATAAACTTTTTATCTAATAGTAAGAGAGTTAATACAACTAAATTATTTAAATAGGTGAGTTATGTATTCTAAGAAATTAATATATGACTATATTATAGGTAATGATATAGATAATTTAGAAGAATTAGAAAGTGATAATAACTTTCTTTTTGAAGTCTTAAAAGCATCTCATGATATATCATACTATAGTTATTTAGATATATTTTATAGAAGAAAGTATAATGTTATTAAATATATGTTAATTAACTTTAAAGATAATTTTGATGTCTATAGGGAAGATGCTGATTACTTATTAGATAGTTTAGATAGAAATAGTTTAAAATATAAAGAGATTATCGTTTTAATGGCTTCTATAGATAAAGATGTCTTTAATAACTATAAAATATATAGAACTGGTTTTTATGCTGAAGATAGAGTAGAAGTAGGAGCAGTTCAAAATAGTGATAAAGAGCTTGAAGAATTAATAGGACTTGGTTTTGAAGTAGTTTTATCTAAGTATGAAGATAAGCCTTTAATACTTGATTATTATGCTATATGCTTTTTATATGAGATGTTTTATGAAGATAAGAACTTCGAAGAAATAGTTCATGGAAATATTAAAGATAAAGAGAAATTAAATAAACTAGGTAATACTAAGTTTTTGTTAGATTATATTGGCAATTTAGATTACTATTTAAAAGAATATTTAGAAAGACATTTATATCTTTTAGATAATTTATCTAAAGACTTAGATTTAGTTAAAAATAATTGGGATAACTACATTAAAAGAATTAATGAGCAAAGGGTAGCGATAGTTTATCAAGTAGCAGAACAATTTATGGAAACTTATCGAGGAAAATTCTATTTTGATATATATGGAACTTTAGATAAAATAATTCGTAAATATCACTTAGAAGAAATATTTGAACTTGAAGAAGAGATTGAAGAATTTGATTTAAAAGATAATGAATACTTAAAAAATAAATTTACTAAAGATATGGACAAGTTAATAACTGAATTATTTAGGGATGATGTAATCTTTAATGATGATAGTGATTATGATATTAAAGATGGAAAAGTCTTAGAATTTAAAAAGGGGCTGTCGAGAAATTAATTAATTGATTTCTTGACAGTTTCTTTTTTTTGCTTTACATATGGAAAGGTCTCTTTGTGTAAATTATTTGGTGTATCCCAACAGTTGTCTTTAAATTTGCAATCAT
>DVHC01000045.1 GCA_018712385.1 Candidatus Onthousia excrementipullorum
ATCAAGCCATGAAAGACCAAATGGAAAAAGATAAAAAAGCACTAGAAATAGCCAGTAAAAAATCTAGTGAACTTGATAAAAGTACTACTGATATTAAAGATACTGTCAATAACCTTAAAAAAGCACCAATAGTTAAAAATACCTATACTATTTCTGAAAATGATAAAAATAAAATTTTAGAATATATTGATAAAGTTGATAAAACAAATGCTGATTTCAAACAAACTGAAAAACTATCAGTAACATTGAATAATGTTGATACTGAATTAGAAGAAAACAGAGAAAAAATTAAAATACTAACTGAAAACAATGAGGCATTATCTCTTAAAGTAGATACTCTATCTAAAAACATTGATAATAAAAATAAAGAGATTAAAGAATTGAAAAAAGATAATAAACATCTTGAAGAACTAGTAAATCATTTTAAAGATTTATTTGATAGATTAATCAACTTTATCAAACATAAAATACTTGGAAAAGACAAAGAGCGTGAAGATTACTGGGAATTTTCAAAAGACTTATATGAACATGGAATATTTAGTGAAAAAACTATTACCGACATAAAAGAAGATTATAACTGGAGCAAAGAATATGATAAAAACAAAGAACATGATGATTTTGATTTAGATATATAATTTTTTCAATCAATTTTATAAAGATAAATTACTTTTAAGTAGTTCTCTTTTTTTGCTTTAAACCTATTAAAACACATTAAAAAG
The DNA here is from genome assembly GCA_018712385.1 of Candidatus Onthousia excrementipullorum. Taxonomy (GTDB): domain Bacteria; phylum Bacillota_I; class Bacilli_A; order RF39; family UBA660; genus Onthousia; species Onthousia excrementipullorum. The sequence continues at coordinate 720 of DVHC01000045.1, forward strand.
TAGTATAATTAGACTAATATTTAATAAAAAGAAATGAGGTTACGTATGGGCTTACGTTATGATTTAACAGGTGAAAAATCAGGAACTCTTATAGCCAAAAAATATATTGGTAACAGTAAATGGCTTTGTATTTGTCAAGTTTGTCAAAATGAAGTAGAAATAACAACAGACTGGTTTCATAAAAATCAACGTTTGGGTAGAGATGGTTGCAAACATGTTAAACAAATTTCTATTGGTGATAAATTTGGGTATCTAACTGTCATAGAAAAAGCTGATGATTATATTAAGCCTAAATCTAAAGCTAAAGAAAATTGTTGGTTATGTGAATGCATCTGTGGAAGAACTAAAAAAATTTTGGAAAGTAATTTAAAATCTTATAAATCGTTAAGTTGTGGCATATGTATGAATCGTGTTTCTATTCCTGAAAAAATGATTTATTACTATTTATCTCAATATTTTGATAACATTAAAGAGCAATATCGTCCAGATTTTTTAAATGGTAAAGAAATTGATATATTCATACCAAGTTTACAAATAGGAATAGAATATGATGGATATAGATGGCATAAAGACGCAGATAAAGATATTCTTAAAAATAATATTTGTAAACAGCACAACATTACATTAATACGTGTAAGAGAACCAAAGTGTCCTAAAATTGAAAATTTAAAATATTGTATAATAACCCCAAAACCAACAACAAATGGAACACATATGACAAAACCAATAAAAGAAATTATCGAAATTTTAAATAAAGATTTTAAATGTGAAATTACTATTAAAATTGATTGTAATAGAGATAATGCTGATATTTGCAAAAATATTTTATCTACAATAGGTTTTAATTCTTTAGAATATTTATATCCAGAAATTGCCAAAGAGTGGGATTATGTTAAAAATTACCCATTAACTCCTGATAAAGTGGCGGCTCACTCTGGAAAAAAGGCATATTGGATTTGTCCTAATTGTAAAACTTCATATCCTGCTGTAATTTCATCTCGTACAGCAAAAAGAAAGACCTATGGATGTCGTAATTGTAAATCTTTTAGACTTCATAAAAAAGTTGCGTGCATAGAATTAAATAAAACATTTGATTCTGTAAAAGAAGCAGCCAATTATGTTGGCAAAAGCCCTTGTAGTATAACATCAGCATGTAAGGGTTATGTTAAAACATGTGGCGGATATCATTGGAAATATGTATTAGAAGATACAAACAAAGAAAAACATTGATAAACCATTATAGAAACCGAGGTACTATATGAGTAATACTGATATATTAAAAGTAACTCAATATATGAAATATTATATTGATAATTATTCTATAATTGAAAACGAACGTATAAATTTATTTGAAGAATTGTGTTTTGATATTGCTTGTGTGTTACAAGAATGGTCTGGAAATACTTATGTAGGAATTAAAAAAGAGAAGAAGAAAAAATATATATTTCAAAATTTCTTTATATGCCTGAATGATTTAATTAACTATTTAACAAAAAATAAAATATCCTTTTTGGAAAGCGAATTTTTAAAATATATAAAATATAATGGTAAATTATATAGATATTTAGGAACTGGAAATCCTATTAATCAAAAAATGAATATTAAACCAATTTACAATGATATATTTGTGTCATGGAGTAAAGAAGAAAGAAATTCATACATAGAAAGCAAATTATATGGAAAAATGACATTACTATATTGTGACACTTCAAATAAATATTTTGGGATAGATTTAGAAGGATTTCAAAAATTTTATAATAAAACATTTAAAGATAGATTTTATATCTCCAGGGGAAATGAAAGAGAGGTCGTTTTTCCTACAATAAAAGAAACTATATATGATATAAAATATTTGTGATGAAATGAGATAAACTATTTTAAAATGTGAAGAATACCAAATGAACAAAAATTTATTTCATAAATACTTAAAATGTGGTATATTATTAATAACAACGGAAAATTATATGTACTCTTTCGTTATTGGAAAAAAGTTGTAGATAACTACGACACTTGCTCCAATTGATAACTAAAAAGAGCTTAGCTATGTACTAAGTTCTTTTTTATTATCTCCCGTAGCGAGCTTGGAAGAGAAACATCTTCTATTCCTATAGAAAGTTTCTACAATACTCTAGGTATGATAGAAGCTTTCTAGGTATTAAACGTTACAAGAAACTTATGTTTAAATTGTATTTCAAAAACTATTACACCCTTAACTTTATTTCATTAAAAATTATTTTTATGCATTTTTCATGTGTACTTAATCTTCAAATCCAATAAATTCACTTACATTTTCTTCTCCAAACACATCTGTTAATAATGTTGTCCAAAAAATTTGTGCATACCCTTTTTCATATCCTTTATCTTTCAAGAATTCTGTAAACTCTTTTGCTTTTTTCTTTTGTTCTAAATCAATCATTCTTCTCACTTCCTTTACTTATAACAATCCACTTGCCATTTTTCTTTGCTCCAATCCTTTGAATATATCCATTATTAACTAACTCACTTAAGTGATACCTAACCATTCTAGGAGTTAAATTCAAGAATGCAGCCATTTCTGCTTGTGTAATATTAGGCCTATCTAAAATCAATTTAATTATACTTTCTTCCATTTTACTTAAATTAAATTCTGAATAATCAAATTTAACCTTTTGATTTTGGATATTGTATTCAAAATCATTTTCATTGTACTTAATACTTACTATTATAAAATGAGGATAAAACTGATAAATACTTTTATCATATTTTTTTAGTATTTTTCTTATTCCTGTTCCTAAATGCTCTACTAATTCTAAATCTTTAAACACCCTCATGAGTTCTGGATTTTTAGGAGCAGAATATCCTTTTAAAAATTCTTCTTCCGTAAATTCATCTTGAATACCACCAAATGAAGATATTTCTAATCTATCACTAAAAAATTCAAATTTTGGAGGATATTCATTAGACCAATCATTATGAACAATTGCATTAATAATTGCTTCTCTAACAGCATTATAATCATACATTGATTTTTGAATGCGTTCAGGATAAATAATTTTTGCAAATATTTTATTTTCTGTTTTAAATTTCTCTAGTACTCTATAAGTAGCTGTTATTAAAGAGCAATCTCCAAATTCATAATATTCTTCTATTTCATCTACATCATCACCAACATATTTAGCAACCTTTATTGAAACTCTATTATTATCAGCCAAAAGATAAGCAATATAGTTAAATTTATTATCATTAGTGTAAAACTCTAATTGCCTTTCAAAATTTTCTCCAACATCGAAGCCTTTTTCCATATAATACATTTTTAATTGTCTAAAAGTTAAATTTTGTATTGGAGATACAATATTTTTTAAAGATGCTTTAGTTCTTGATCTAAACATTTTATTTATTAAAGTGGTTGTCATTTTTTCATTTGAACTACCAACTCTAATAAAACAACTATCAGGTGTCATACCCATACCTTTAATATGATATGGTCTTTCAATTCCTCTAGCAACTGTAATATGAATACATCTTTTATTATCTTCCTCTAAAATCTCAATATCAAATAAGCCTAATACAGACGGTTCTATATTAGAAATTATCAAATCTTTTATTTTTCTTTGCAGCAAATCCAAATTATTTTTTAACCCAATAACTTTTCCATTATCATCAACACCAATATAAATATTACCTCCATCTTTGCTATTAAGAAAACCTATAACTGTTTCTTCTAAATCATCAGGTAATTTGATTTTAAATTCGTTTCTACTATCTTCAATTACACCAAGCATTGTGCACCTCCATTCTTCTTAAATTAATTATACTATATATTTAATATTTTTCCTAGCAAATTTCCTAATAAATTTCCTAATAAATTTCCTAATAAATAGAAGAAATATTAAGAAAACTATGATAAAATAATATATTAGAAAGAGGTGATATTTTGGATAAAATAGTAAAACAAGCATTAAAAGTAGATTTTCATATTCACTCTTATGCTTCTCATTTTAAGGACTACGATACAGTTAAAGAAGGAACTATAGACAATTTACCAATTTTAATATCAAAATTAGAAGAAAACAATGTAAATATGATATCCATTACCGACCATGATAATTTTGATTATAATATATATTCTAAATTAAAAAAAGAAGAAAAAAATAATAATTGCATAAAGAAGGTTTTACCAGGAATTGAGTTTAGCGTTACTATTCAAAATAAAATCCTACATATTGTTACATTATTTGATGATATTAATGAAGACAAAATTAAGTCGATTCAATCATACATTTATAATAGTAAAGAAGATAAACCATTATATGATTTAACAAACTCTTTTTCTGAAGAAAAATACATAGAAATTTTAAGAACTATTGGAACTGATACTATCTTAATTGCTCATCAAAAAGAAAGTTTAGGAAGTAAAAAACAACGTAAGCATGATGTGAATACACTAGGAACTGATGAATTGGAAAAACTAGTATTTGTTGATTACTTTGAAGCATATGAGTTTAAAAATAAAAGAAATGAAATTTTTAATAATTATTATATCGAAAATCAACAAAAAAAATTAGAAAATATGAGATTTATTACAGGTAGTGATTGTCATAATTGGAATAATTATCCTGAAGAAAATAATGATGGTAATTTTGAATTCAGTTACTTTAAATGTTTACCATCATTTAGAGGTGTAATGATGGCAATTACCGATTCTAGTAGAATTAAAATTGGAGTAAGCAGTTTTTTTTCAGCAAATGCTCCAATTAAAAACATTGAATTATCAATTGGTAACATTGACTACAATATTGAACTTTCTAAAGGAATTAATGCAATTATTGGAGATAATTCAATTGGTAAATCACTATTGCTACACAAAATGACCGATTACCGAGAAATAAGTAAAGAAAACAAACTTAAAAAAGCTTATGATAAATACTTGGAAGATAATAATATAAATATAAAAACTCGCATTGAAAGTAATGACATTAGACATTTTGATAAACAAGGAAATATACGAGACATTTTTACAAATAACAAAACAAAATCCAAAGATTTTATAAATGAATATTACCCAGTTGAACCTAATTATGATATAGAAAAAACAAAAATAGTGAATAAGATAGATGAATTTATCTACTTTTTAAAAAATAAAAAGTTATTAAATGAAGAAAGAAAAAAACTAACAAATATTAAATTTGAATTACAAGAAGAATCTATGTCATTACAAATTAATGAAATAACAATTGATTTTAAAACGATTATAAAAAATTACAATGACTTAATTACAAGCATTGAACAGGTTATTATAGATACAGAAAATTTAATTAATAACAAATCGTTGGACAAACAAGAAAAAGAAAAGTTAAAGATTTATAAACAATATTTAATTAATATGAAAAACAAATATTCAAAACTTAAAAATAATATCACAATTGAAGAAACAAAAGTTGAATTAATAAATGCTGAATTGGCAAAGTTAAGCACAGAATTAAATAATACCAAAACCGAGATGCAAAAAAATAGAGAAGCCTATAATTTAAAATTTGATCAATTAGCCGAAACCATAAAAAAATTAGTAAAAATAAATCAAAAATCAATACACTTTGAACCAACTATAAAAGAAATTAACATTAATCCTGCTATAAATAGAAATGGTGAATATAGATTTATATGTAAACCATCCATGCTTAAAATAGATAGTAATTATATTTCTGATTTAATAAAAATTCCATTATCAGCTGCTTATAAGAAAACTATAACAGATTTTAATGAAATTAATCCAACTGAGTTTGAAGAAAATGTAAAAACCGGAGACCAAACACCAGAGGATATTTTTGAACATTATAAAAATGTAATAATTAAAAAAATTAATGATGATTTGAAAATAAAATATGTTATTAATAATTCAAAAGATGATGATGTTACAAAGGAATTGTCAAATGGAGCTAATGCTCAAATATATTTTGACCTACTTTCAAATGATACGAAAAAACCCGGAATTTACATTATTGATCAGCCAGAAGATGATGTTTCACAACCATCAATAAAAAAGAAACTATTAGCAAATTTTAAAACACTTTCTATTAATCGACAAATATTATTAATTACACACAACCCACAATTTATCGTTAATTTAGACGTTGATAACGTCATATTTATAAAAAAAGATGACAAAACAAATAAAATATCAATTGAAAGTGGGGCATTAGAATATAAAGATGATAAGACAGATATACTAAAAATTGTAGCCGACAATATAGAAGGCGGAATAGATTCACTAAAGGAGAGGTATAAAAAATATGAAAAGAATAATTGAATTTTACAAGGATAATAATGATTATATTTTCAAAGAAAATGATAATAAAATATTTAAAATTAATATTGTAGAAAAAATATTAAACGGTCTTGATTTATATAATATATTTTTCAATGATTACAATATCAATGACACATTTGAGATAATCGATAAAACAAACGATAATGACAAGAAAGATGATAAAATGTGTATTGCAATTTTTAATAAAGTAAAAGAATTATTTACAAATATAGAAAACACATTAAAAATAGAATTAATGGAAAAAGATGACAAAAAAGAATAATGAAAACTATAATGAGACAAATCAAATTGCAATACATTGCCAATTGTAATATTACGTTATAATTAATACATCGTAACTATTCAGACTATAACATGCAAAAAAGTAAAGAGTAATTATTTGGAATTGCTCTTTTTAGTTTGCAAATAACACTTCGTTATTAAATATAGCTTTAATAGATTCAAAAGGATTAATCTTTCTTTTAAGAGAGGTTTTTATAATACTAATTGCATCACAATATGCTTCAGCACTATTTATATTTTTAAATCCTCCAGATATTTTAGTTTTAATTTTAATAATCCTTAAATCTCTTTCACTTGGATTATTATCGAAAGGAACACTAAAATCATATATAAAAGCCAAATGATTATCTTTATATTTATCACATCTTCTAATAAGCTTAAGTGCTTTTTCTTTATAATATGTAGATTTAATATTTTTACTTTCTTTCTTGGCTAATGATATAATCTCATCATATTTTGCACTAATTTCATTAGTTTTTATATTAGAAAATGATTTACTGCCTTTTTTTATTAAAACTTTTCTATCATGATATGCTTTAAATATTAATTCTTTTAAATCTTTCGCCCAAGTAACTTCAGAAACAGTTTGAATTATTTCCTCTAAATATCTTCCTAAATGAACATTACATTCATAGTTATTAGAACCATATTTATACATTGCAGTATCATGATCATGTATAATACCCCCAGTATATCTTGTTAAAATATCATGTTCCTCTATTTGTTTATGTCCTTTATTTTTATGGGGCTTATAAATTACTGTTTCACTATTACTATAATTTCTTATATACCATTTATTATCATTAGTTGTTTCGTCTGTATTCATTAAAGCTTTATTTAATAAATCATTTTCTAGATTGTCTAAAGTTGGTTTTGACTTTAGACTAAACTCTTTTAGAAAGTTAACTAATGTACCATTAGATATATCTATTATTCCTTTAGAAAGAACATTAAATAAATCACTTAATCTATCTAATGCCACTACGTTATATGTTCCAAGTTCAATTGTTAAAGCTTTTATACTATTATCATAAGTTACATCTGTATAAAACTCTTTTGGTATTTTATCTTCTGCTTTTGAATTGTGTTTAAAGATATGTTTTTCTACATAAACATTTACTTCTAAACCTATTCTATACTTAGTAATATCTTTACCATTTCTATTATTACTCTCATGATAAATAGTTCTAGTTTCTACAAGTTTATCTTTTATCATCTTTTCAACTTTATCTTTAGTAAGACTATATCCTTTATGACCTTTTTGTCCTCCTATTTTCTTATCTGTCTTTTTTCTAGAATTATATAAATTGGCTCCACTTTTTTCTTTCTTCCTTGTATCAGTTGAGGGCGGTTTACTAGAATTCCTACTATCTTTATTTATTTGATTTTTTAGTCTATCAATTTCGTTTAGTAATTTCTCTATCATTTCATCTTTTTCTTTTATGCTTTTTTCTAAATTACTAATAGTGGTTTTTAATTCTTCTTTTTCTTGTTTAAATTCTTTCTTTAAATCTTGTTTTAATTTTTTCATTTCATTTTTATGAGTAGTATTTATATTTTTATTTTCTTTAATTAGTTCATCTAATTTATTACTTAACTCTTCAAATTGTTTATAAAAATCTACTGTTACTGTCATCGTTTTTATATTTGCCATAATACCACTATCCTTAACTATTATTATTTTCTCATATATAATTGAAAAAAGCAGCATCGTTGACACTACTTTTTACACTTTATTTTTTTATAGTCTGAATAGTTACAATACATCAAATACGAATGAACTTTTTACTGAAGTGTGCGTAACTTCTTTAGTAAACACCCCAATTGATAACTAAAAAGAGCTTAGCAACAACTAAGTTCTTTTTTATTATCTCCCGTAGTTATCTTGGAAGAGAAACATCTTCTATTCCTATAGAAAGCCATTACTTCTATAATATTATCAGATATATTATACCATTTTACTTGAACTTGATTTCTACAAGCTTCATATTTAGGATTATAATTAAGATTACGTGCCATAGGCTGTAATGTTAACAAAGATACATGTAATGATGATATATCATCTTTTAAATGCTTTCTCATAATATAATAAACTTCTTCTTTAGTTATAAAGATAAAGTCTTCTACAACACCATATATAATAGCATCTACCTCATATTCGGACTTATTTCCTTGTAAAACAAAACGATTAACAAAAGCATTAATATATTTTTCATCATTAAGAACCTTATTAATTTCATCAATATCTTTCTGATACTTTTCCCGGTAAAGAGAACTAGATATACGTGTTTTACCAGTACCATTTATCGTTCCATCAGCATATTGATAATACAAGAATTTTTTTATTACATCTTCACCAATACCAAGTTTTCTAAAAAATGAAACCAAAGTACCAATAGATTCAACATGAACAGAATTCTTAACACCCTTCTTGATACTAATACCTCTAACATAACCATTAATCTTAATATAAATATCTGCTTTTCTTTTAGACTTATTAACCCAACACTCTATATAGTCTTTATAATCAAGATAACCATACAATTTATTTAATAATTCTAAAAAATTAGGATAGACTCTCCCCACCTGCTTTCCATTGAGATAAGTCGCAAACTCTTCTTCATTTTCATAGCCTGTTATTTCTTTATTAAAAATCATCAATTCCTCCTTTCACTAATATTATTAAAGAAAAACAAATATTTTTTTTCACTTTTTAAATAAAAAAACTGCAAACTTTCAAATTACAGTCTTTTTATTATTTATAAGAATATTTAAATTTATGTATCTCTAAATGTTTATCAGACACATCATATTTCATTGCATATATCTCATAATCTCCAGCTTTGTCTGGCAAACTATTATATTGTCCTGTTGTTTTATTATATATCGAATAATAAGCATCAACATCTGAATAAAGTGTTGAAGGAATAAATATTCTTAATACTGACTTTATATCTTTACTTAAAATCCAGTTATTACTATTTTCAATACTACTTACTAAATCAATTACATTCTCTTTATCATAATAAGCATTGATAATAGTATATTCAGTTTTATCTTCATCAAAATAAGTACCCCAATTTTGAATTTCAAGTTTGCCATTACTTGGAAGTTCTGCATCTACTATATCTCTATATTTATCTATTTCATCATAATTCGCTGAAAATGTTGGAATTAAACAAAAAGTACCATAAACTAACAAAAGAAAAGCTATTATAAAACCACCAACAATATTTTTAGTGCATTTAAATCCAACTTTCTTATATTTAAAACCTAGTATGATAGATAATATTGGAATAGGTAAAAAACACCAACATATCCACATATTTTTAGTAAAATTAAAGCCATGCTGAGGACTTATTTCATCAACAATAAAAAGCGAAGCTAAAGCTAACCATAAACTTACAATAGTTACTATAAATAGTATTATCATACCATTTTTAACAAATCTACTATGTGGATATTCTTCTATTTTCATAATGGTTTTCTTATTCTCCACAATTTTAACTTCATCATTATCTTTATTTTTCTTACTAAATAATTTTTTCAGTCTAAAACTAACTTTAATAATTAAAATAGATATAACAAACCATATCAGTATTATTACAAAGTCAGTCATTATTAACTCACCTATAGTCAATTTATCAGTAGAATCCATACTATCTATCATCGCTAATATTGATAATATTATCCACATAATTGATGGTATAACAAATAATTCAGAGAAAAATCTAGATTTAAAAACATTGTTATCTTTTTTAGAATTAGTACTCTTCATAAAACAATTACTTCCTTTCACTTAATAATGGAAAAGTTGACTACCAAGAGCCACCTCCTCCACCGCCAGAGCCTCCACCACTGCTTCCTCCACCAGATGAAGAACCACCCGATGAAGATGATGAAGAACTAGAAGCCATAACAGATTGTGCTGATGTCATTGTAGAACCAATAAATGTACCAAAAGCTGCAACACTAAAAGCATCATGTCCATCATACCAAGATGGCGCTTGCATATTTATTGTCTCAAACTTTTTAATCCATTTATCAGATACTCCCAAAACATAAGTAAATGGTAATATATCATAAAAGTATGTTGGATTACAGTTAACCATCGCTTCTAATTTATCTTTTTCAGCAGTCTCTAAGAAGTTTTTAAAGCCTCTTATTTTACCCAAAATCTCATTACCATATGGAGTTCTTTTTGGCATAAACTTAAAGCATAATATCATTCCTATTAAACATAATACACCAACTATAACCCCAATTAAATAAATAGGCTCACTAGTAACTGCATCCTTAATAGGTAAAGTACTAAAGAAAACAGAAGAATGAAAAATAGTAAATCCTAACCAAACTATCCTAAATAACAAAGGAACTTTTGAATAAAATCCTACTGCATAAAATGGTATATAAAATGCACAAATAAATAGTGTTATCGCTACTTCCCCTGTCCCTGCATAATCAAGGGTAGGAATTGCAACAGTAGTAAATAATGATATAAGTATTAGTATAACAACTATTATCGACTTCCTAGAAGCTTTCTTCTCAAATATCTTATTTTTATTTTCTTTATCATTTATATTATCTAATATCTTATTAGTCGTAACATAAAACTTATCATACAACTCATCTTTAGTCACTTCTCCACTTACCGCTGTATCTTTAAATAATCCCCCTAAGAACAATCTCTCATTAGCATCATTACCATCATAATCTTTAAGTTTAGTTATCTTAAACCCATCTGCTTTAGAAAATAAAGACTCATCATTATTATCAGATATCTTAATATATCCTTTATTCGCTAAATATATTAACAATGAAACTACATCTTTACTATTCGCTTTACCTTTATATAAGAATCCCACTTCTAAACTATTAAATCCTTCAGGAGGATAAAACTCTACTGTCTCAACTACTCTATTATCACGACCAAAGATAAACCATAATAAGAAAGATATTATTAAAGTTGCTATTGGTATAATAAACATTAAATAAATATTAGAATTAACTGCAAGTCCTGCATCCACAAAATATCCTTCAGGAAGTTCACATCTAACAGTCAAAGCCTCACCTTTATTTAAAACTCCATCATAACTTCCTGATATTGTATTACCATTAACAGTATAATTAATACCATCATTATTAGTAGAACCTACTTTTCCTTTAGAAAAGCCTAACTTACTAGCATCAAACTCTTTAGGCATCATTATATTAAAAGTTAAATTACCTATTACTGTATCCCACTCACTACCTATAATATTGTAATATAACTCATCATAATCCTTAATAGGATCTTTCCCTAAATTATAAGTGTATTTAATTGTATAAGTCTTTTCCCCAGTTAAGGTACGACTAGCAGAACCTATCTGTATTTTATAATTACCATTTTCTCTCGATACCGAATATTCATCACTTACACTTAAATTAGTAACCTGAGTTCTATTAGTAGAAGTACTACCATCAAGTCTTACTATTTTATTACTTAAAGGAATAGTTCTAAATATCCCATGTTTAGGAGTATTAAAATAAGCAGTTATTGTCTCTGTTATATCAAAAGTATTATTAGAATTTACTATAATATTAACATCGTAATTATCAATAACATAATCATATGATGCATACATACTATTTTCACTAGGTGTATTACTACTAGAACTTAATAAATCATCATTAATATTAATAGAGAGGCTATAATACTTTATATCATCAGTACTATATTCTCCTAATATATCTAAATTAAACATCAAATTAAACTGATTAGAACCAGTTAAAGCGATATTAGAACTACCCACTTCTGTTATTAGATTATAATCTTTATCATAATAAGAAACTCTAGAACTATAAGTAATAGACTTATTAGAATTATTAACAACTTCTCCACTTAACCCAAAAGCCTTAGTAGATGTATCTGAATAATCTTTAAACGTAATATTAGAAAAAGACAAATCACTAACATCTAAGTTTTTAACATCACTAATATCAATATAAGATAACTCACTACTCAAAACTTTAGTATTTACTGGATAAATACAAATTATAGATAGTACAACTATTGCCAATAATAATATTTTCTTAAATCTACTTTTCATTAACATCAACACTTTTCCTTTCACTACTCTTCGCTTCAAACATTGGCTTTGACCTAAATCCAAAAATCTTTGCAAAGATATTATTAGGAAACATTTCTACTTTATTATTAAAGATTCTAACTGTCCCATTATAATATTTTCTAGAATTTGCAATATCATCTTCTATTTTTACTAACTTATCACTTAAATCTTTAAAATTATCACTAGCTTTCAACTCCGGATAAGCCTCTACTAAAACCATAATTTTATCAATATCTCTAGATAGTTTTACATTTGTTTTAATTTTCTCATCATTAGACATATCATCATAAATATTACCTCTTAACTTCGTAACTTCTTCTAAAGTATCTTTCTCATGTTTCGCGTAACCTTTAACTATTTCTACTAAATTAGGAACTAAATCCCATCTTTTCTTTAAATAAATATCCATAGTAGAAAAAGCTTCTTTCACCTTATTATTTAAACTAGAAAAACTATTAAATAAAATAATAGCATAAACAAGAATTATAACAAAAACTCCTATAACAACATAAATCCACATAACTCCCACCTCTATCTTAATTTAATTTTACCATAATTAAATTATTATGCCTACAAAAAAAGAATTGTTTCTATAAATAACAATTCTCTCAACCAATTAACAAAAGTATTAACTTATACTATCAATAAAATCATTTATATCATCATCACTTGGGTTAGTTCCAAAACGAATACCTTCCTGCCAAGTCCCAGTTTTAGTCAAATCTTCAAGTATATCTGCACTATTTCCTATTCCAGATGATGAGGAAGTACAAAATGGAATAACCGTCTTACCAGTAAAATCATTCGCTTCTACAAAAGAGTTTACTGGCCAAGCTGCTATCCCCCACCAAATAGGATAACCAATTAAAACAGTATCATAAGTATCAAAGTTAGGAACAGTAGTACTTTCGAGTTCTACATCTCTTAAAGATTCATCATCATGTTCTTTTGATACTCTTGAATTATCATCATTCCAGTCTAAATCATCATCAGTATATGGATTACTAGGAACAATTTCAAATGTATCAGCATTCAAGTTCTCTGCAAGTTTTTTAGCAACTCCCCGAGTATTTCCAGTAGCAGAATAATAAACAACCAAAGTTTTACCTGTCCCACTACCAATATTATCATCAATAATATTTTCATCAGTAGTAGAGTTATTATTAGTAGTATTATTATTTACATTATCACTTTCATTATTATTACTTAAAATTGAATACCCCAAAACTGCAACAACAGCAATGATTAGTACAGCAAATAACCCATAGACTATTTTTCTATTCATTTAAACTCTCCTTTCAAAATTAAATATACAATATTAGAGTATACTATAGTCAAATGATTTATACGCTATTCTCCAAATATTTTATAATCGCATATGCCGCATCTCTTCCAGCACGTGAGGCAAAAGCAACTGTAGAAGTAGTACCTGCTAAATCTCCACCTGCAAATACTTTTTCTTTTGAAGTATGTCCATCTTTATCTATTAATATTCTTTCTCTTTTATCAAACTCTAATCCTAAACTATTAACAACACTACTTTCAGGATGACTTCCTATCGCCATAATTACATAGTCACAAGATAGATAATAGTTAGTTCCTTCTATATTAACAGGAGATAATCTATCATCATCATCTTTTTTTACAAGTTCTGTCTTAATTACTTCTACTTTCTCTACACTTTTTTCTCCATAAATACCAATAATATTATTTTGAAATAAAAACTCTACGCCCTCATTCCTAGCTTCCTTAATCTCTTTTTCTTCAGCAGGAGCCTCCACTTCACTTCTCCTATAAATAACATAAACCCTACTCGCACCTTTTCTTTTTATAGTACGAGCAACATCCATAGCAACATTACCACAACCGCTTACTACAACAACCTTACCTTCATAATCAGGATAATTATTAGACTCTAATAACTCATTACCACCATATACACCATCTAAATCTTCTCCAGGTATATTCATCTTACTAGAAAGATTAGCACCAAATCCTAAAAACACCGCATCATACTCAGTTTCTAAATCTTCTAAACTAAAGTCTTTTCCAATACTTTGATCTAACTTAACATCAATACCCAACTCTAAAATCTTATCAATTACTTTTTCTAGTAAAGTCTTATCTAGTCTAAACTCTGGTATTCCATGATATAAAAGACCCCCTAAGTAATCATGTCTTTCATAGATTGTCACATTATAACCATTACGTCTTAAGAAAGCTGCACAGGTTAAACCAGAAGGTCCTCCCCCTACAACTGCCACGCATTTATTTTTTAGAGGTAAACTACTAATAGCCCAATTATTTTTCAAAGCCATATCACCAATAAAAGCCTCTATCTTTCCTATTTCAACAGCATTACTATCCTTAATCCTTCCCTTTACACATTTCCCTTCACACTGCTTACTTTTAGGACAAACTCTCCCACATATAGAAGGAATTACCGTAGTTTCAGATAATAACTGATAAGCTTCCCTATATTTTTCTTCTTTAACTAGCTTAATAAATCCTCTAATATCATTATTTAAAGGACATCCTAACTGACAAGGTCTCCTAACACACTCTAAACACTCATCAGCTTTTCTAATAATATTAGTCATTTCATCTCCTCCTATTTATAACTATCATACACCTATCAACATAATTAAAAAAGACAAGAATTACTTCTCATCTTTAAGTTCCATCATCGCACTAGTTACTTCTTCTTCTATCTCAGGTAAAGCACTTTTACTAATATTAGTTAATATTACAAGTTCTCTAACTGTATCTATTATAATCTTTCCCCAAATAATACCACTTCTTACCTTCAAATCATTAAATAAATCTGGAGTAATACTATCAAAGAAATAACCAATTACAACTCTATCTCTTGCAATTACTAATCTTTTATTAGTAACTGCAATTATACCACTACTAGTAACATCTAAAGAACTCTTATTTTTCTGAGCATAAAAAGCATATCTAATAACTTCATCATCATGTAAATGTTCAAGTAATATTTTAGAATGTCTTTTTAATCTCCATCCTACAGTTAAAGGATACTTTCTCCTAAAACTAGATAGTTGTTCTTTTAAAATCTCTTCATTGCTCATAAATACCTCTATTCATTAATAAAACCATTATCTTTTAAGAACTTAACTGTTGTATCTTTATCAGTTAAACCTTCTTGAATATCAACTATTTTATCTTTTTTAACAACAAGTAATAAAGGTGTTCCATATCCTTCACTAAAGTAATCATCAGACTTAATTAATTTAGATTGTCCTTCATCATCTAATTCATCGGTATTTAAATAATTAACTTTAACATCATATTCATATACTATATTTCTAATAATAGGTTCCATTTGTTGACAATAATGACATGTTGGTCTAGCAATATAAATTATTGAGGCATCATCACCTTCTAATAAATCTAAATATTCATCAATATCAATATCATTTAAATCTCCTTGTTCATCCTCTGGAATATCACTACTTGTAGAAGTTGTACCACTAGAACTATTATCATTAGAACTATTAGTATCAGTAGAACTTGTAGTAGTACTACTGCTTCCTCCATTATCACATTCTTGTAACTCTGATGTAAAATAACTTGCACCAAATACTATTATTAAAACTAAAACTACTATAGTCGCACTCTTAACTTTTTCAACTGTTTCTTTCTTCATAAACTTCTCCCTCCGTCTACAATTATAACATAAAATAATTAAAAATTAAGTATTATTAACTAATTTCTTCTAAATTTCACTTAATATCAAAAAAATTAAATATAAATCTCTAACTTTTTTCATAGAGTATAAAGAAAGGAATGATACCAAAATGAAAATAGGACTTCCCAAAGCACTACTTTACTACTACTATGCTCCCCTCTGGAAAGCTTTCTTTAATGAATTAAATATAGATATTATTGAAAGTAATGATACAACCGCCAAGACTCTAATACTAGGTAAAGAAAAAAGTATAGATGAATCATGTCTTGCTCTAAAGATATATCTAGGACATATCGAAGAATTAAAAGATAAATGTGATTATATCTTAGTACCAAGAATATATTCTATTACTAAATCCGAACAAGTATGCACTAATTTCAATGCTTTATATGACCTTGTAAGAAATACTTTTCCTGACCTAAAGATATTAAATTATAATATTGACTTAAAACATCATCACACTGAAAAAAATGGTTTTATTAAAATAGGAAAAGAACTAGGCTTTAGTATTATAGAGTCCCTTAATGCTTATAACAAAGCTAAAGAGATAGAAAAAAATTATTATAAAAATGAGGAGAAGAAAGCTAAAGAAGAATTAAGAAGTAATAAGACAAAGATATTACTATTAGGTCATCCCTATATTTTAAATGATAATTTAATAGGTAAAAGTATCACCAACTATCTAAAGAAAAATAATATCTCTATTATTTATAGTTATCAAATACCTAAAGACTTAATAGAGTTTAACTGTAGTAAAATATCTCAAAAAATACACTTTACTATGAACAAAGAACAAGTCGCTGCCTTTAATTACTTCAAAGACAAAGTAGATGGTACTATTATCTTAACAGCATTCCCTTGTGGACCAGATTCTCTATCTAATGAAATGATTATAAGGAAAAGAAAAAAACATCCTACACTTCTCTTAACTTTTGAAGATTTAACTAATAATACAGCAGTTATAACAAGACTAGAGAGTTTCTTAGATATGTTAAAAGGAGGAATTCACCTATGAAACAGTTAGTTGCCTTCCCACAACTAGGTAATTATTTTTATCCCTTTAGAAAATTAATAACTAATACAACTCATCTAAAAGTAATAGAAATGCCCAAAATAACTAAAGAAACGATTTCTCTAGGTTCTAAAAACTCTCCTGATACTGTCTGTGTCCCTTTTAAATATAATTTAGGTAACTTTATAGAAGCCCTAGATAAAGGTGCAACTGTATTATTTCAAGCAGGTGGTGGTTGTAGATATAGATATTATGCTGAAGTCCAAGAGACTATTTTAAAAGATTTAGGCTATAACTTTACAATGTATCAAATAATGGAAAAAGACCATTTAAGATTTAGTGAATTATATAATACTATGTTAAAGTTAAATCCCTATCTAACAAGAAGAAAACTTATAAAAGAAATAATAAATACTCTTCTTTACATTTATTATTTAGATAAAATAGATATCTACATAAGAAAAAGAGTTGGTTTTGAAAAAGAAAAGAATAGTTTCAAAAAGATTAAAGATGACTTTATTAAGAAAGCAAACATTGAAAATAGTATTATAAAGTTAACAAAGCTCTATTACAAAGCCAAGAAAGAACTAAGAAAAGTTAAAATAGATAAACCTAAAGATACTCTAAAAGTAGGTATCATAGGAGAATTATATACCTCTATGGAACCATTCTCTAACTATGAATTAGAAAAGCTATTAGCATCTTACAATATAGAAATAAAAAGATTTACTAATCTAAGTTATTTATTATGGCAAAAAAAGTTAATGGAATGGTATATGAAATTAAAGATAAAAAAGTATTGCAAATATACACTAGGAGCTGATGGACTTGATAATGTCTACCGTGTCTACTGGTTAAAAAAACATAAATATGATGGTATTATCCATATAAAACCTACAGGATGTACACCAGAAATAGGAGCAATGCCCATCATAATGAATATTGCTAAAGATAATGATATGCCGATTATATTCTTATCTTTTGATGAACAAACAGGAGTTGAAGGACTAAATACAAGGATTGAAGCATTCTATGATTTATTAAAGATTAAGAAGGAGGAAAAAAATGGAAGCAAGTCTAGGAATTGATATAGGTTCTATTTCTACCAAAGGAGTAGTACTTGATAATGATAATAATATTTTAGCAAGTACTTACCTTTGGACTGAAGGTAATCCTATTAAAGCCGTTAAAAAGGTATTAAAGGACTTAGAAGAACAATTACCAAAAGATATTAAAGTTACATCAGTAGGTACAACAGGTTCTGCAAGAAAACTTATAGGAACTATGTTAGGAGCGACATCTATAAAAAATGAGATAACAGCCCATGCTATAGGAACACTATCTAAGTATCCTGATATAAGGACTATCCTAGAAATAGGAGGACAAGACTCAAAGATAATTTTACTTGATAATGGTATAGTTACAGACTATGCTATGAATACCTTATGTGCCGCAGGAACAGGAAGTTTTCTATCTAGTCAAGCAAAACGTTTAGGATTAAATGTTGAAGACTTTGGTAAAATCGCTCTAACTAGTAAAAACCCTACAAACATAGCAGCAAGATGTACAGTATTTGCAGAAAGTGATTTAGTTCATAAAATACAAATGGGTTACAAAAGAAATGATATCATTGCCGGACTATGTTATAGTGTAGCATCTAACTATCTTAACAATGTAGGTAAAGGTAAAAAGATACAAGGACCAATAATATTTCAAGGAGGAGTATCTAAAAATATTGGGGTAAAGAAAGCCTTTGAAGACTTATTACATGAAGATATTATCATAGACGAAAATGGCCATTTAATGGGAGCTATAGGTAGTGCTATCTTAGCAAGAAAAACAGGAATAAAGAAAGAGTTTAACTTTAAAGTAAAAGATGCTAACTTTGAAACAACAGGAATAGAATGTAAAGGATGTCCTAATCACTGTGAAATAATAGTAGTTAAAAAAGATAATAAAATCTTAGACTACTGGGGCAATAGATGTGATAAAGGAGCATTAAAGGTAAAAGAGTAATGGAAATTAAATCATTACTCTTTTAGTATACCCCTACTACTTTACAAGTACTATTCCCGTCTTTACTAAACAAATTAATAGTACTACCATTACTAATTATTTGAAATTTACTATCATTATTAACATTATTTTTAACAACTGAATCTCTATCAATATCATTTTCTTCATATACACCAAAACCATTACCATCAAAATCAGTCATTTGAATATAATAATCATAACTGCCATTATTATTATAAATAATTACATAACTATTATCTGATATAGGTGAATCAAAAGGACTAGTAGAATCAATACTAGTAGAATTTACAGAAACTGCTACACATTCCTCATTACTAGGAGAAGCATAATAACCATTTACAAAGTTTAATCTAACTTCATTAGAAGCTTGTTGAGCAAGTGTAATAAATGTATCTTTCTTTGCATCACCTATATAATCAGATATGGATGAACTATCATTAGAACCATTATTATCCGTATAATTATAATTACTATCATAACCATTATCTTCTTTTAAATCAGAGATATTATAACAAATATAGATAATTCCAACCATAATAATAATTAAAACAACTACTAAAATAACTGCTAAAACTTTATTTACTTTCACAAAAAACACCATCCTCATAAAATGAGTATAAGAACATAAGAAATAAAATAAATTTTATTTCGCCCTTGTCGTTGCCTCCAAGGATTCCTATTTCATAGATAGAGTAACCTCTATTCTCCATAGGCTTAAATTCCGATGGTCGCCACCGTACTAATTTATTT
>DVHC01000046.1 GCA_018712385.1 Candidatus Onthousia excrementipullorum
GATGATGATGGTAATTTTAATGAAGAATATACTGATGATGGACTACATCCTAATAGTAAGGGATATGAAGTTATTACTGATGAACTTAAGAAATATTTAGACTAGTTATATAATTCATGTTATACTATAATTGTTAAGGAGAAAAGTATGAAAAAAGATAAGATTGAATATTTATTTGATAGTGTATGTAAACTTTTTCATTTGAAATTTAAGTCTAAAACACGTAAGTTATTAATTCAAATATTTAAGTTTGGTATTGTTGGTGGAATTGCAACTGTAATTGACTTTGTTTTTCTTTATATATTTAGAGAATTTTGTCATTTTCCAGTACTTGTTTCTAACACTCTATCATTTTGTATTTCTGTTATTTATAACTATACTGCAAGTGTTAAATGGGTATTTGATGTTAATAAAGAAAAAGATGCTAAGAAACAATTTATTATTTTTATTGTATTTAGTGTATTAGGACTTATACTTAATAATGTAATTATGTGGATAACAGTAGATTTCTTAAGTATTTATTATTTACTTGCTAAGGTAGTTGCAACAGTTATAGTTATGATATTTAATTTTGTAACTAGAAAGATGTTTTTAGAATAGAGGGATATAATGGATAAAATATCAGTTATTGTGCCTTGTTATAATGAGGAAGAATCAATCTCTTTGTTTTATAAAGAAATTAACAAAGTAACTAAAAAAATGAAGGATGTATCTTTTGAACTTATTTTTATAGATGATGGAAGTAGTGATAAGTCTCTTGATATTATTAAAGAACTTTCAAAGAGTGATAAAGATATTAGATATATTTCTTTTTCAAGAAATTTTGGTAAAGAAGCAGCTATTTATGCAGGACTTCTTTATAGTATGGGGGACTATGTAACACTTCTTGATGCAGATTTACAAGAGCCTCCTAAACTTATAGAGAAAATGTATAAAATTATTACTACTAAAGATGTTGATATTGTTGCTCTTAAGACAGATGCTCATAAAGAATATGGAATATTTAGAAGATTTTTTACACGTTGTTATTATAAATTAATATCTAAATTATCTAAAGTAGAGATGGTACCTGGGGCAAGAGATTTTAGATTAATGAAAAGGCAAGTGGTTAATGCTGTATTAGAATTAAAAGAATATAACCGTTATAGTAAAGGAATATTTAGTTTTGTTGGCTTTAGAACAGAGTGGTTAACTTATAGTGTTCCTAAAAGAGTAGCAGGAACTAGTAAATGGAGTTTTCCTAAATTATTTACTTATGCTATTGATGCCATTATAGGGTATTCTACTGTTCCTTTAACAATTGTGGTATTTGTGGGGGTATTATTTTGTTTAATATCTTTAATAGCAATTATTTTTATAATAGTTAGAACTTTAATATTTGGAGATCCAGTAGCTGGATGGCCATCTTTAGTATGTATTATGTTTTTCTTAAGTGGAATTCAACTGTTTTGTACTGGAATAAGTGGAGCTTATATTTCTAAAACATATACAGAAGTTAAAGGTAGACCTATTTATATAATTAGAGAAACTGAAAAAAATCAAAAATGAACGAAAATGAACGAAAAACATTAATAAATAAGGAAAAAACATGGTAAAAATGAACGAAAATGAACGAAAAGTTGATTTGCTGAATGATTTTTATTATTAGATATATTGTGTCAAATTAGAATATTTGATAGAATTGTTTTAGGAAGGTGATTATATGAAGTTTTTAATTACAGGAGGAGCGGGTTTTATTGGTAGCAATTACTTACATTATGTTACTGATAAATATAAAGATGACTATTTTGTTTGTTTAGATGCTCTTACTTATGCAGGTAATTATAATAATATTAAAGATTTAGAGGGAAAAGATAATTATAAATTTGTAAAAGGAGATATTACTAATAGGGATTTTATTGATAAACTGTTTAGTGATGAAAAGTTTGATGTTGTAATTAATTTTGCAGCAGAGTCTCATGTTGATAATTCTATTAAGAATCCTGAAATATTTTTAACTACTAACATTATTGGTACTGAAGTGTTGATGGATGCATCAATTAAATATAATGTTAAAAGATATCATCAAATATCAACTGATGAAGTATATGGAGATCTTCCTTTAGATAGACCTGATTTATTATTTACGGAAGAGACTCCTCTTCATACATCTAGTCCATATTCTACTAGTAAAGCTAGTGCCGATTTACTTGTTATGGCTTATTATCGTACTTATGGACTTCCTGTTACTATTAGTAGATGCTCTAATAATTATGGTCCTTATCAGTTTCCAGAGAAGTTAATACCTCTTACTATTATGAAAGCATTAAATAATGAAAAAATTCCTGTTTATGGAACTGGGGAAAATGTAAGAGATTGGATTCATGTTAAAGATCATAATATTGGTGTTGATTTAATAGTTAGAGAAGGTAAGGTAGGAGAAGTATATAATTTAGGAGGACACTCTGAAAGACATAATATTGATATTGTTAAGACTATTTTAAAACAAATGGGTAAGAGTGAAGATTTAATAACATTTGTTGAAGATAGAAAAGGTCATGATTTAAGATATGCCATTGATTCAAGTAAAGTAGAAAAAGAATTAGGTTGGGAACGTACTTATACTTTTGAAGATGGTATTAAAGAAACTATAGATTGGTACTTAAATAACGAGAGTTGGATTAATGATATAAAAAGTGGTAAATATAGGGATGCTTATAAAAATTAACTTGGCTAGTTTTGTCAAGTTTTTTGTCTATAATTATAGTTGAAAATTATTAGTTATTTAGTTATTATAGAGATATATTATTGGTAAAGTTATGTAGTTGGAGGAGTATAATGAAAACAGTTGGTTTTGTAATACCTGTTAAGGAAAATGAAAAAAGAAGAGTTTTATTACCAAAGGATATTAGAACTGTAAAAGAAAGAAAAAATGTTTTTTTTGAAAAAGGTTATGGTGAGATATTAGGAATTTCTGATAGCGAGTATGAAAAAGTTGGGTGTAATGTTGTTTCTTTTGATGAAGTATTAAAGCAAGATATAATTTGTGATCCAAAAGTAGGAGATGCTAATTATTTAGATAGATTAAATGAAAAACAAATTATCTTTGGATGGGTACATGCTGTTAAAAATAGAGATTTAACAGATTTATTGCTAGATAAAAAAATAACTGCTATTGCTTTTGAAGATATGTTTTATAAAAATAGACATGTTTTTTATAAAAACAATATTTTAGCAGGAGAAGCTGCTTGTTATAATGCTATTAATTATTTAGGAAAGTTACCAGATGGTTTAAATGCTGCTATTATAGGGAATGGTAATACTGCACATGGAGCATATAAAGCATTGGTAAAATTAGGTGTTAATGTGGATATATATACAAGAGATTTAGAAAATCTTTTAAAAGAAAATCTAAGTAACTATGATTTAATTGTTAATTGTGTTTTATGGGATGTAAAAAGAAAAGATCATATAATTTATTGTGAGGATTTAAAAAGGATGAAGAAGGGTAGTATAATAATTGATGTAAGTTGTGATTTAAATGGTGCAATAGAAACTAGTCATCCTACAACACTAGATAATCCTATATATGTTAAAGATAATATTATTCATTATGCTGTAGACCATACACCTAGTATTTTTTATCAAACATTTAGTTTAGAATGTTCTACTATTATAGCAGATTATATTAATGATTTAATTGAAGAGAGAAACAATGAAGTTTTAGAAAATGCCACTATTATAAAAAATGGAAAAATTTTAGATCAGAAAATAACTGATTATCAAAATAGGAGTTAGAATATGAATATTTATGAAAGTAAGTTAAGGAACTTTATACCTAATAAGACTTTTACTAAACATTATTATTGTGAAATAATGGGAAAAAAATTAAATTTAAAAAATCCTAGAACGTTTAATGAAAAACTAAATTGGTTAAAACTTTATTATCATAATCCATTGATGTCAAAAGTAGTTGATAAATATGCTGTTAGAAGTTATATTAAAGAAAAGATTGGGAAACAATATTTAATTCCATTAATAGGTGTATATGATAAGGTTGAAGAAATAGATTTTGATAAATTACCTAATAAGTTTGTAATAAAATGTAATCATGATAGTGGTAGTTATATTATTTGTGAAGATAAGAGTAAGCTAGATATAAATAAAGTTAAAGAAAAAATAAACTATCATATGTCTAAAAATTATTATTATCAATGGAGGGAATGGCCATATAAGAGAGTAAAACCTAAAATACTTATTGAAAAATATATGTATGATAAAACTACTAATAGCTTTGATGATTATAAGTTTATGTGTTTTGATGGTAAAGTTGATTCTGTTATGGTTTGTACTAATAGAAAAAGTGGACATACTAAGTTTAGATTTTTTGATGAGGATTGGAATTTAAAAAAGTATAATAAGGATTCTTTAAATGAAGATTATAATCATCAATATCCTAAGCCTAAACGTATAAAAGAGATGTTTAAAATTGCATCTAAACTATCAGAGGGCTTTCCTTTTGTTAGAGTTGATTTGTATTATGCTAATAATAAGATATACTTTGGCGAACTAACATTTTTTCCGCAAGCTGGTTGGGATCCTAATATAGTGGAAGAAGCAGATAAAGCATTAGGAGAAAATATTAAAATTAAGAAAGGATTACATTAGCATTTCTTATAATATTAATTGAAAAAAGCATTTTAATAGTTTAATTTATATATAAAGCGAGTTATGAAATATTATAGTAAGGTTAATAAAAATGGTGAAAATATGGAAAAAATATGTGTTTATACTTGTATTACAGGTAATTATGATAATTTAAAGGATGTATTAGTAAAAGAAGATAATGTTGACTATATTTGTTTTACTGATAATAAGTATTTGTCATCTTCAACATGGAAGATTATATATATAGAAGATAAAACTTTAACAGCGCATTATTTATCTAGAAAAATTAAAATGTTAGGACACCCTTATATTGATGAAAACTATGATTTAAGTATTTGGATAGATGCATCAATTATATTTAAAAGAAGTGTGAATGAGTTTTTAGGTGATTTTTTTGATATAAAAAATGATTTATTGGCAGCTTGTAAGCATAATTGTAGGAATTCTATTAAGGAAGAGGCCTTAGAATGTATTAGACTAGCTAAAGATAATGAAGATATTATAAAAAAACAACTTAAACTATATGAAGAAGAAAAATTTCCTGATAATTTAGGTTTATTAGAGATGACTTTAATAATAAAAAGACATAATAATGAGTTAGTGAAAAGAACTATGAAATTGTGGTTTGATATGATTTTAAAATATAGTAAACGTGATCAGTTAAGTTTTATGTACTGTCTTTATAAAACTAAATTACCATTTAAAGTTATTCCTTTAAATGTTTGGGATAATGATTATTTAGAATTTCAATATCATAATAAAAATAAATTTGATTATACTTATCAAGTATTTTATAGTAATGATCAAGAATTTAATGAGAAGGATAGTTTTAAAAATAATTATAAGTGTGATAATGGTAAATATGTAATTCAATTTTCTCCTTCAAAGGATATTAATAAATTAAGAATAGATTTAGCAGATATAGCAGGTGTTGCCTTTACATTTAATTCTTTCCAAGGCATTACCAAGAAGGATTTAAAATATGAAGAGTTTTTGTTTTATAATGATTCTTATGTAACTTTTAGTGATGATTCACAGATTATTATAAATAAAAAAATTAAAAAAGGTACAAAAATAAAAATTGTATTAGATATAAAAGTTTTGTCTCCTAAAGATTTAATAGATATTTCTAAGTTTTATATAAATGAAAATAATGAATTAAAAACAAAAATTGATAATGTTCAATTAAATAATGATGAGTTAAGGAATGAATTATCTAAAATTCTTGATAGTAAATCTTGGAAGATATTAGAAAAAATACGTAGTATTATTAATAAATTTAGAAAACTTGGCTAATTTATGTCAAGTTTTTTTTGTTATGCAAAACATCAGTTTTGCATTCAAAACCACCAGCTATGCTGGTGTGAATAGTAAAGAGCGAAGCCCACCAAAAAACATATAAATCTCCTTCTGTTATAATATAAATGATTCGCCAATCAAATATAAAAAACAGGAGGAGATTTATATGTTAAAAACAAAAACGAAGTCTAGAGACATTGATGAGAGCCAATTGTCCCATACAAAATATAATTGTATGTACCATATTGTGTTTATCCCTAAGTTTAGAAGGAAGGCTGTATATGGTAAGTTGCGTAGGGACATTGGAGTAATACTAAGGCGGTTATGCGAATATAAAGGGGTAGAAATAGTAGAAGCACATGCTTGCATAGATCATATTCACATGTTAGTGAAAATACCACCTAAACTTAGTGTATCACAATTTATGGGATACTTGAAAGGTAAAAGTGCATTAATGATATTTGAAAATCATGCCAACTTAAAGTATAAATATGGTCAAAGAACTTTTTGGGCACATGGATACTATGTTAGTACTGTAGGACTAAACAAAAATACAATAAAAAAATATATACGTGAACAAGAAACTGAGGATATGCTTCAAGATAAAAGAAGTGTAAAGGAATACGAGGACCCTTTTAAGGGTTGTTAGAGTGACAAAGGCGATTGGCGGATTAAAAAAGCTCTCATGTGAGAGCAGCCAGTAATAGGCCTTATAGGCCTCATAGAAAAACCACTAGTTAAACTAGTGGATTTTTATTAGTAAAAAAAATTTAGACTAATTATATTGTTTATGATATACTTGATATGAATTATTAAGTATCAATAATAGGGTTAGGTGATGTTTGTATGTCTATTAGTTTAGAGATTAAAAATAATAAGAAACTTTTGGTTGCTTTTTTGAGTTTGCTTTTATTAAGTGTGTTTTCTTTAAAAATAGTTAATGCTAAAAGTGATGATACTAAGATATATATAGATGTTCCTTATAGTACTCAACAAGTAGATGGTAAATTAAATTATCAAGGTTGGGTAATGAGTGAGTATAAGAATGCGAAAGTAAAAGTTTATGTAGATGGAGAAGAACAA